>CANQOJ010000017.1 GCA_947625455.1 uncultured Clostridia bacterium
CTCGTTACTACATTGGTTCTACTTTGAGCTTCGTAAAGAGCCAGGCATTTGAGTATCAGTGCACAGCTGATGCTGGTAAGAAGGGCGCAGGCTACATCTCTAAGGCAATCGCTCTCGGCACAATCAAGCACCCTGAGCTTGCACTTGCAGACAACGCTTGGTACACTTCTGTTCCTACTGTTCTTCCGCTTACATCTGCTGACTCTACTTCAATCAACGGCTACACTGACTTGTCAACTCAGTTCAGCACTTCTAAGGATAAACTGAATGTTCTTTGCGACATCATCGTTAAGGGCTTCGTTGACGCAGGCTTCACAAGCACTTCTGAAGCTGCTAAGACAGTATCTGATACTTACGGCGGAACAAACGCACTCAAGATTAGAAATGAAGCTTGGGACAGACTTGTTCAGTACTATCAGACTCTCAACGGCTAATTTTAATCTCCTGCAAAACTAACAAGCGCGAAAACGTGCGCTCATAACAAATGGGCGCACGCAATCGCAAAATCCACGTTATGTTGTTATGGAAGGGGAGAGAACCTCCTCTTCCCCAACATAAAAGGAAGGTCTTCTATGTATAAAAAACAAATGATTTTTCAGCGGGTTGTTTGCTTTATTGTTCTTGCAGCATCCGTAATTGTGTTCATTTATTCACTTGGACTTTTGACCGACATTTATCAAAGCCTTGCTACGGCGGTCGATCTTGACTTAAGCACCTACAACGATCAAGATGAGATTGTTGAGTATTACGAGAGAGTAAAAGGCGCATCGATTTATTATGAAATGCAGGATTTCAACTCACAGCTTACTATGGTTGGCATTGGTTTGATACTTGCATCGTTGGTTTTGTTTATCTTTGGTACAAATTCGCGCAGAAGATACTACATAGGCAATTTCTTCTCGGTTGCTGTTTCACTTGTTGCATGCTGTGCTTCAGCAGTCTGGGCGCTGCCGATTGTAGGGAAATTTAAGGACGAGTATCTGACAACAGTTGATTTCGCGGGGTTGAAAGAGTACGCTGCGGAATGGAATACGCCATATATTGAGTCAACTTTCTGGTTTGACGCAGGATATGTTGTATTTGGTATTCTTGCTGTTGCAAATGTGTTACTGGTCGTTAACCTGGTTTTGAAACTTATCTTAATGAAGGAAGAAAAGAGCACTATTGGTAGCAGAAAGGATGTTAGAGGATGAACATGATGAATGAATCCGCAAAAAGAGATTTGATGCGGTACAAGAAAAACACCTCCGCATCACTTTTGACTTATCTGGCAATTGTGTGTGATTGTCTGTTCTTCGTAAGTGTTTATAGCTCCGATTTCGGTTCGGCAACGACTGCGGATAAGACGGTTGTTTTCTATCAGTGGCTTATCGGTATCTCGGTTGTCTACAACCTGCTGTTCCTGCTCGCGGGATTTCTCGCTTCGGAGGGTGTTAAGAACTACAAGCTCGGCTATTCATTCCTGCTGTTTGCGTTAGGTTTAGGTCAGCTTGTTCGTATCTTCATCATTCCTGTAATCGCAAGATTCGGCGGCATTTCGGAGATGTTTGAAAACGGTTTGTTTGAGGAACTGTCAACCGATATCGCGGCATCAGTTCTCGAAACAACTGGCAGAACCGTTCCGATTATTGAACAGGGACAGTTCTTCTATATGTGCATTTGTCTGGTTGCCTCTGCGGCATTCTGCATAGTAGCAGGCGCTATTGGATTTATCAAGAGCACAACCCTTAACAGCTATTTGAATGAACTTAAAAAAAGGGGTAACAAGACATGAGTGATGTAAAATTACAGCATATTGATAAGATTTATGACAATAAGGTTCAGGCAGTTTTTGACTTCAACCTTAACGTTAAAAACGGCGAGTTCATCGTTCTTGTTGGTCCGTCCGGCTGCGGTAAATCTACTACGCTGCGTATGGTTGCAGGTCTTGAGGATATTTCCGCAGGCAACTTGATTATCGACGGGCGCGACGTAACGCAAAAGCCGCCTAAGGATCGCGATATTGCGATGGTTTTCCAGGATTACGCGCTGTATAATCACATGACGATTTACGAGAACATGGCGTTTTCGCTTGTACTCCGCAAGGAGAATAAGTACGAAATCCACCAGAAAGTTCTTGCGGCAGCGGAAATCCTTGACCTTACCGACCAGCTTAACAAAAAGCCTAATCAGCTTTCGGGCGGTCAGCGTCAGAGAGTTGCGATGGGACGTGCAATCGTTCGTACACCCAAGGTTTTCCTTTTCGACGAGCCGCTGTCAAACCTCGACGCTAAACTCCGTGGTTCAACAAGACGCGAAATTCTTCTCCTGCATAAGCGCTTAAAGGCAACAATGCTTTACGTTACCCACGACCAGACCGAAGCATTGACGCTTGCGGACAGGATTGTTTGTATGTCAATGGGGCATGTTCAGCAGGTAGGAACGCCGCTTGAACTTTATTACACACCTGCGAACCTCTTTGTTGCGAGCTTCATAGGACTTCCTCCTATCAACTTGTTCAATGTTGACATCAAGAACGGCGAGGCAATCTGCGATGACTTCTGCGTTGAGCTTACTGCAGAGGAAAAGGCAATGCTTGCACGCTACGAGGGAAGAAAAGTTGTTCTGGGCGTTCGTCCGGAGAATATCGTTCAAGGCGGAAACATCAACGTTAACGTCAACCTGAACGAAAACCTCGGTATGACAACGCTTGTTCACGGAAATGTCGGAAGTCAGAAGATAATCTGTAAGTTCCGCGAGTGGAGCAACTTCAAGGCTGGCGACACGGTTGGAGTTTCCTTTACAAGAAAGCTTTTCTTCGATAAGGATACAACCGACGCGATTACTTTGTAAAAAGGAGAAGAGGGCAGATGAGTCAAGAACAGAATGCCGTTAAAACAAGACGCGGTTTTAAAGAATTTGTTCGTAAGTTTTTTGTTTCACTGAAGAGAGCCCCTCAAAACATTTCGCTTGTTGCGCTTGCTGTGGCTTTCCTTGTGTATTCGCTGAACTTAACGTCGATTTCAAACACGACCGCCGTTATTCAAGGTCCTAACATGGGACAGTGTGAGTTTATCGCGATGCTTTTCTCGATATTAGCGTTCGTGGTTTTCCTCAGAGCGTTTCCGAAACGTCAAAAAGTAAAAAAGGTAATGATCGTGCTACTCTTCCTTTTCCTTGCTTTGCTTATATTTGCTGACATTATCTATTTGAACAGAATTGACGCGGCATTAAACCGTGCTGAAAGTCCGATAGTTATTGTTCCGCCGTCAGACGGCAATCCTAATGGTCAAAACGTGTTTGTTGGTGTTGCAAAGAACATAGTTTCAACGCACATTATATTTGTTATAATATGTACGGTTCTCGTTGCAACGCTGCCGATTTATGGCAAGCTTATCAAGAAAATCAATACGTCCATTGAAGTTGAAGGCAACGAAGGTATGGGTACGATTGATATTTCCGGTGAGGATTAAATAGCTTAATAACTGATGAGAGCAGCATCAGCCATAGGCTGTTGTTGCTTTCATTGCAAAAAGGGACTATTTCGATAGGAGTATTTTGATGAAAGATAACAAGAAAAAGCGCGTTGATAAGAACGCGGCGGATTACTACAAGCTGAAAACTGACGCGGTTGATAAGCTTGCTGATTCATCGAGTGCGCCCGTCGTTCCCGAAAATGAAATCAAGAAGTATAAGTCAACTGCGGGGAAGTTTAAAATTCCCACATGGCTGAAAATTGTGTTCATTAAGTTCTGGTTTGGCGGAATGATATGCTTCTTCTTCTTCTGGGGCTTGGGATTATATGTAGGCAGCGATTTTGATTTAATGGTAATAATTGCTGTCGGCATGGGGCTTGTCATTGACTTGCTCGAAAATCACTTGCTGCACTTCCTTGAACCCGAAAAGGGCGATTATGACAAGTATATAATGTTCTACGCGAGGAAGTTCTGGACGTTGTTCGCAAATATCCTTTACGCTGCGCTGCTGCTGTTCCTTGTAATGCAAACCTATGACAAGCTTAATGAACTGATTTTGTTCATCCAGGGCATTGATCCAAATGAGACGAAAGAAATTCCGCTTGGCGTTGAACCGCTGTTGTTCGGATTGTTCGTCATGGGGTATGATATGCTGTTTATCGGTATCAGAAATATGTTTGTCAAAATCTTCCGCGACGCTGAACAAAAAACGCTGCGTCAAAAATAACTTTACAGGAGTTTTCTGATGATTAACACATTATATGTCGGTTCTGTTTCGGCGTGTTTTGAGTTTGAAAATAAGTCGCCGTACTATGCGCAGAGCGAGTATACCGTAACTCTTAACGGTGAAAAGAAGTTTTCTGCGAATACCAACGTTTTCTCCCTGTTTTCGCTTTTGCCGAATACTGAATATTCGGTTGAGGTAAGCGGGGAAGAAGCTGTTAAATTCACGACTAAGGCTGAAACCTGCGCTGTAAGCGTTAAGGATTTCGGTGCTGTCGGCGACGGTGTTCATGACGACACCGCGAATGTGCAGACGGCGATTAACTGCCTGCCCGTAGGAGGCAGACTTTATTTCCCGGACGGTGTGTATATGACCGCACCGCTTAACTTGAAGAGTCATATCACCCTCGATTTGGCTGAGGGCGCGGTTATTCTCGGTACAACGGACGAAAGCCGTTATCCGATTGTTCCCGGCGCAGTAAAGGATATTGTAACGGGAGAGGAAGTTCCAATAGGCGCTGTTGAGGGAAACGCAGTTCCTATGAACGAAAGCCTTATTTTTGCCGAGTATGCGGAGGATATAACCATTGTCGGAAAGGGTACCGTTGACGGAAATGCCCAGAACGGCAAGTGGTGGGAGAACGTCAAAGACCGCGTTATCGGCAGACCTAACCTTATATTTATGAACCGCTGCAACAATGTCGTTGTTCACGGAATTACCGGTCAGAACGCCGCTATGTGGCAGCTTCACCCTTACTTCTGCAATGACGTCAGGTTTCTTGACGTTGCGATTAACGCGCCCAAGGACAGCCCGAACACCGACGCATGCGATCCGGAGGCGTGCGATAACGTCGATATAATCGGTTGCCGTTTCAGCGTTGGCGACGACTGCATTGCGATAAAGTCGGGCAAAATTGAAATTGCGCAAAAGTATGAAACTCCCGCAAATCATCACATGATAAGAAACTGCATAATGCAGTTCGGTCACGGTGCGGTGACGTTGGGAAGCGAAATGGCGGGCGGTATCAAGAATTTGACCGTAAACCGCTGTATCTTCAACCACACCGACAGAGGACTTCGCATTAAAACCCGCAGAGGACGCGGAAAGCTTGCGATTATTGACGGGGTTTTGTTTGAGAATATAAAAATGGACGGCGTGCTGACTCCGATTGTAATCAATATGTGGTATAACTGCTGCGATCCCGACAGATACTCGGAGTACAACACGACGCGCGAGAAACTGCCTGTTGACGAGAGAACGCCGTACATGGGCAAGTTTACATTTAAGGATATGGAGTGCATCAACTGCCAGGTAGCCGCATGCTACTGCGACGGACTTCCCGAAATGCCTATCGAGGAGATAACCGTTGAGGACATAAAGTTCACCTACGACAGCGAAGCAAAGCCCGGATATCCCTCAATGAGAAACAACAATGTTCTGCGCTGTAAGGCGGGAATGTATTTTGAAAACGTGAATAAGCTGACTGTAAAGAATGTTGACATTGTCGGAAATGACGGCGAACCGCTTACGGCAATCAACGTCGGTACGCTTATAAAGGAGTAATATGTACGACAAAATTGACAGATATATTGATAAGCTTTTAGCAGGCTCAACGCCCGACGCACCCCTCTGGAACATCGAAAATATTCGTCACGGGAAAGCGCCTGCGTGGAATTACATTGACGGCTGTATGATAACTGCGCTGCTGGAGCTTAGCGAGATTAAACAAGAGCCTAAGTACGCTGATTTTGCGGAGAAGTTCATTGACTACTATGTTTTTGATGACGGCTCAATCCGCGGTTACGACAAGCAGAAGTTCAATCTCGACGACGTAAACGAGGGCAGAGTGCTGTTTGATTTGTACAGGACAACAGGCAAGGAAAAGTACAAAAAGGCGATTATGCTTCAGCATAGTCAGCTTGAAGAACAGCCGAGAACGGTTACAGGAAATTTCTGGCACAAGACCATATACCCAAACCAGATATGGCTTGACGGACTATACATGGGGCAAGTGTTCAGCTTAAGATACCAGAAAGAGTTTGGCAATAAGGACTATTCCGATATTGTAAACCAGTTCAAGAACGTCAGAAAGCTGATGTTTGACGAGAATAAGAAGCTGTATTACCACGGCTGCGACTGCTCGAAAAAGGCGTTCTGGTGCGACGCGCAGACGGGTTGTTCAAAGAATTTCTGGCTTAGGGCAATCGGTTGGTTCTGCATTTCGCTTGTTGACAACATAGCTTACATTGACGACGAGGGCAGCAGGGCTGAACTTATCGCGATTTTCAAAGAGGCAATCGAGGGCATTTCGCAGTATGCCGACAGCGAAACGGGAATGTACTATCAGGTTGTCGACTGCGGAGGGCGCGAGGGCAACTACCTCGAAACAAGCGGAAGCAGCATGATAGCCTACGCAATGATGAAAGGCGCAAGGCTCGGAGTTCTTGACGCAAAGTACGCGGCGCTCGGCAAAAAGACGTTTGACGGAATTTGCGCGAAGTACCTTACAATAAAGGACGACGGCGACTTAAATCTCGGCGGAATTTGCCTTGTTGCGGGGCTTGGTCCCGAAAACAATACCCGCCGTGACGGTACATATGAATACTACATTTCGGAACCTGTCGTTGAAAATGACGCAAAGGGCGTTGCGCCGTTTGTGCTGTGCTACACAGAGGTTTTGAGGACATTATAATATGACAAAAATCAAGATCGCTTACCTTGGCGGAGGCTCAAAGGCTTGGGCTAGGGTTTTCATGACGGATTTGGCTGTGGCGGACGGTTTGTGCGGTGAGATTGCGCTGTACGATATTGACCTGCCCGCGGCTGAACTTAACAGGAAAATCGGCGATATTATAAACAGCTCGCCGAATGCCGTGTCAAAGTGGGAGTACAAGGTCTATGAGGACATAGGCGGGGCGCTTGACGGCGCGGATTTCGTGGCGGCGTCAATTCTTCCCGGCACGTTTGACGAAATGGAGAGCGACGTGCATTTGCCCGAACGTTACGGGATTTACCAGTCCGTAGGCGATACGGTAGGTCCGGGCGGCGTTTTGAGGGCAATGAGGACTGTTCCCATATACGAGGGCTTTGCAAAGGCAATCAGGGAGCATTGTCCGAATGCCTGGGTTATAAATCTGACAAACCCCATGACCGTCTGCACAAAGACGCTGTTTGATGTTTTCCCGCAGATAAAGGCTTTCGGTTGCTGTCACGAGGTGTTTCATGCGCAGGAGTTTCTTTGCTGCGCGGCGCACGAGATACTTGGCGTTGAAAAGCCGACGCGGCATGACATAACGATTGACGCGTGCGGTGTGAACCATTTTACGTGGATAACAGAGGCAAATTTCGGCGGGGTTGACCTGCTGGGGATATTGCCGGAGTTTATTGATAAATATTACGAAGCGGGATACTGCGAGCAGATAGGCTTTGAACCACAGGATTTCCGCGGAAATAATCCGTTCCTTTACGGAAACAAGGTGAAAATGGACCTGTTTAAGAGGTTCGGTGTGCTTGCGGCGGCAGGCGACAGGCATCTTGTCGAGTTTATGAACAATTCGTGGTATATTAAAAACCCCGACGACGCGGAGAAATGGCTGTATCATCTGACGCCCGTAAGTTACCGCAAGAAAGACCGCGAGGAAAAAATCGCGCAGTCAAAGCGGATAGCAAACGGCGAGGAGACGATTGAAGTCAAGAAAAGCGACGAGGAAGTTGTCGAGCTGATGAAAGCGGTGCTGGGCGTTATCCCGCCGATAGTTTCAAACGCAAACGTTGTGAATGTCGGACAGATGAGGGATATGCCGCTTGGAGCGGTGGTTGAAACAAACTGCGCGTTTTCTTGCGACAGTGTGAAGCCGATAGTTGCCAAACCTTTGCCGGGAGAAGTGAGCGTTCTGGTGCGCAGAAACTGCGAGAATATCGAGAATGTTTATTACGGAATCAAGAACCGTGATTTGAACGCGATTTTCGAGGCTTTCGCAAATCAGCCGCTGTGTTCTTGCCTTTCGATAAATGACGCTAAAGCGCTGTTCAGAGATATGGTCAACGCGACAAGCGCATATTTAAGGGATTATTTCCCGCTTGAAAAATTATGTTAGACGCATTTTTATTCGCGGCAAACGCGGTTTTGCCGATAGTCATACTTATAGCGTTCGGGTATATTCTAAAGCGCATAGGACTTTTGACAAAGGATTTTCTGAATATCGGAAATAAGCTGACGTTCAGAGTTTTGCTTCCCGTGATGCTGTTTTACAATGTTTACAACGTGAACAGCCTCGGCGATATAAATTTCGGATTTGTGCTGTACGGAATACTGGCGGTTATTGTGATTTTCTTCATAGGAATTGCGGTGATGTGCGTATTCACTAAGGACAACGCAAAGCGCGGTTCGCTTATACAGTCGGTTTTCCGCTCTAATTACGCGATAATCGGGCTTCCGCTCGCGGAGAGTCTGTTCGGCGCGGAGGGCGCGGCAGCGGCGGGCGTTATGAGCGCATTCTGCGTGCCGACGTTTAACGCCCTGGGAGTTATAACGCTGTCGATATTCAACGGCAGCAACGAAAAGGGCAAAATCAACGTAAAGAAGATTTTAAAGGGCATTGTGACAAACCCGCTTATAATAGGTACGGTTGCGGGAGTTGCGGCGCTTGGGATTCGCGAACTTTTCGTGCTTGGCAATATATCGTTCAGGTTAAAGGACATTGAGTTCCTGTATGATGCGCTGGGCGACCTTAAGTCAATATGTACGCCGTTCGCGCTGCTGGTACTCGGAGGAAAGTTCGAGTTTTCGGCGGTTTCAAGGCTGTGGAAAGAAATTGCGTTCGGTACGTTTGTAAGAACGGTCGCGGTGCCTGTTTTGGGGCTTGGCGGCGCGCTTGTACTCAGGGCGACGATAATGCCCGAACTTGCGGGAGAGCATTTTGCGACATATATGGGCGTATTCGCAACGCCTGTGGCGGTCGCAAGCGCGATTATGGCAAAAGAAATGGGCGCGGACGATGAACTCGCGGGACAGCTGGTTGTCTGGACGAGCTTGGTAAGCGCGGTTACGATATTCATATATGTAACAATTTTCAGAACTATGGGCATATTTTAAACGGTAATTTTTGGCAGGCAAAAGCCTACCATAAAATAAATTAAATAAGCGGAGGATACAAATTATGATTTTGGACAAATTCAGCTTGGCAGGCAAAGTCGCTATCGTAACAGGAAGCGACACAGGTCTCGGACAGGGCTTCTCGAAAGCATTCGTAGAAGCGGGAGCAAAGGTTCTCGGAGTATCAAATATGCCGAGTAACGCAACGCAGGAGATGCTCGGCGCAGATAACTTCCAGTTTATTCAGGCTGACCTCTCTACGCTCGATCCTATTGACACGATTATCAACACTTGCCTTGAAAAGTTTGGCAGAATTGATATTCTCGTAAACAACGCGGGCGTTATCAAGCGTGAGGATACGATTGATTTCAGCATAGCAAGCTGGGATCTGGTTATGAACGTAAACTGCCGTACTTTGTTCTTCCTTTCACAAGCTGTAGCAAAGCAGTTTATGAAGCAGGACGTTGAGGAGGGCAAGAGCAGAGGCAAGATTATTTCCGTTGCGTCAATGCTTTCATATCAGGGCGGTATCCGCGTTCCCTCTTACACTGCGTCAAAGTCTGCCGTAAAGGGCTTTACAATGACAATGGCGAACGAGTGGGCTAAGGACGGAATCAACATAAACTGTATTGCTCCCGGATATATGGCTACAAACAACACAAAGGCTCTGCGTGCTGACGCTGACAGAAGCGAAGCTATTCTCGACAGAATCCCCGCAGGCAGATGGGGTACTCCCGACGACATCATGGGCGCGGCAGTGTTCCTTGCTTCCGAGGCTTCAAACTATGTAAACGGCTTTACGATAGCTGTTGACGGCGGCTGGCTCGGACGCTGATTTAAAGTATTAACGAATGGAGGTTGTTTGAAATGGACAATAAGAAGTTTTTGGATCAGCTTGAGGGTACGGGTATAGTTCCCGTTATCAAGCTTGAAAACACAGATGATGCGGTAAATCTCGCAAAGGCTCTCTACGAGGGCGGTATCCGCTGTGCTGAAGTAACATTCCGCGCTGCGGGCGCTGACAAGGTTATAAAGGCTATGACAACGGCATATCCCGATATGCTCGTAGGCGCAGGCACGGTGCTTACCGTTGACCAGTGCGACAAGGCGATCGAAGCAGGCGCAAAGTTCTGCGTTGCTCCCGGTCTTAATCCTACGGTTGTAAAGCACTGCCTTGACAAGGGCGTTCCTTTCGCTCCGGGCGTTGCAAACGGCTCGCAGATTGAGCAGGCGCTTGAACTCGGACTTGATTTCGTAAAGTTCTTCCCCGCTGAGCAGGCAGGCGGTCTGCCTTACATCAAGGCTGTTTCCGCTCCTTATTCAATGATGAAGTTCATGCCCACGGGCGGCGTAAACGAGAATAACCTCAATACATACCTCGGCTTTAAGAAGATAGTATGCTGCGGCGGTTCGTGGATTGTTCCCGACAAGCTCGTTAAGGCTCAGAAGTGGGCTGAAATTACAGAGCTCTGCAAGTCGGCAGTTAACAAGATGCTCGACTTCCAGCTTGTTCATGTCGGCATAAACGCCGAGAACGAAGCTGACGCAAGCGCTATAACCGCAAAGTTTGGCGAGCTGTTCGGCTGGGATCAGAAAGTCGGCAACAGCGCAATCTTCGCAGGCACTTATGTAGAGTGCAAGAAGGCTGAAAAGATAGGCACTCATGGTCATATCGCCGTTGCTACGGGCAACGTAAAGAGAGCCGTATATCAGCTTGAACAGAAGGGCGTTAAGTTCGATATGTCAACAGCTACATACGATGAGGACGGCAGAATGAAGTTCGTTTATCTCGCTGACGAGATAGGCGGATTTAAGGTTCACCTTGTTGAAAAGAAGTAATATAAACTGTATATTTTAGGTTGCAGAGAACCCGCATTATCTGACGGGGTTTCTCTGCAGACTGTGAAAAAACTAATGATAAAAGGAGATCTTATACCAATGGCTAAGGTTATCACTATGGGCGAGATTATGCTCCGCCTTTCCACTCCCAACAACGAGAAGTTTATCCAGGCTGACGAGTTTGACGTTTGCTACGGCGGCGGCGAGGCTAACGTTGCGGTTTCTCTCGCAAATTACGGTCATGACGCAGAGTTTGTAACCGCTGTTCCCGACAACGAGATAGGCGAGTGCGCAGTTGCGGCGCTCCGCAAGTACGGCGTTGAAACAAAGCATATTGCAAAGTGCGGCGAAAGACTCGGCATCTACTACCTTGAGAGCGGTTCTTCCATGCGCCCGTCAAAGGTTGTTTATGACAGAGCGCATTCTTCGATTTCCACCGCGACTGCCGCTGATTTCGACTTTGACGCTATCTTCGAGGGAGCTGACTGGTTCCACTTCACGGGAATTACCCCCGCTGTTTCCGACGCTGCGGCAGTTCTCACAGAAGAAGCTCTTAAGGCAGCTAAGAAGCACGGCGTAAAGGTTTCCGTTGACCTGAACTTCCGCAAGAAGCTCTGGAGCAGCGAAAAGGCTCAAAAGGTTATGAAGAACCTTATGCAGTATGTTGACGTGTGCATAGGAAACGAGGAGGACGCTGAACTTGTTCTCGGTTATAAGCCGGGCAACACCGACGTTACTTCTGGCGACCTTGAACTTGCAGGATATAAGTCAATATTCGAGCAGATGGTTGCTGATTACAACTTTGAATACTGCATCTCCTCTCTGCGCGTATCGCACTCCGCTTCCGACAACGGTTGGTCTGCCTGCATTTACAGCAGAGACACCAAGGAGTTCTATCACTCCAAGGAGTATTCAATCCACCCGATCGTTGACCGTGTAGGCGGCGGCGACAGCTTTGCGGGCGGCGTTATCTGCGGTCTTGTTGACGGCAAGGACTTCAAGTCTGCGCTCGAATACGGCGTAGCTGCGTCTGCTCTCAAGCACACTATCCCCGGCGACTTCAACCTTGTATCCCGCAAGGAAGTTGAAACTCTCGCAGGCGGCGACGCTTCGGGACGCGTTCAGAGATAATGAAGCTGTTTATACGCGCCCACGATTTGGGCGTAAAAGGCGAGGAAAATATCGTCGCAAGGCTCAATGAACTTGGGCTTTGCGGCGTACAGCTCGTCGCGTACAAGTGCCTTGACGGGATTGCCTACGCTCCCGGCGCTATGACAAAAGAGCGCGCGGAGAAATTTCACAAGGTTTTCGCTGAACACAACAAGACCGTGCCGCTTATCGGCGCATACTTCAACCCCGTTCACCCGAACGAGGAGAAGATAAAAAACGGTATTGCGGTGTTCAAGGATTACCTGAAACTGTCGCACAGCTTGGGCTGCGACATTGTAGGCTCGGAAACAGGCTCATATAACGGCGACAAGTGGACGTATCACCCGCAAAACCGCACCGAAGAAGCCGTTCAGAGGGTTATTTCAACATTCTCGGAACTTGCGGACTATGCAAAGGACTGCGGTTCATATATCGGCATGGAGGGCGCATTCGGACACGTCTGCTGGAATGTGAAAACGCTTGACAGGGCTGTAAAGTCAATCGGCAGGAGCAATATCAAGATAATTTTCGATTTGTACAACTATCTTGACGCTTCAAACGTAAACGAGATGTACGATATTCTGCACGAGGGGCTCGAAACTTTCGGCGACAGAATTGTCGTGTTCCACATAAAGGACTGCGTTGTAGCCGAGGACGGAACGCTTAAGCAGGTTGGCGTGGGAAAAGGGATTTTCGATTATTCGAGGATTATTCCCGAAATAAGAAAGGTCTGCCCCGACGCAAATCTTGTTTTTGAGGGAACGACAGGCGAGGACATACCCGCGGCGGTTTCCCATTTAAAGCAATTCATTTAAGGAGAGCAATTCAATGACTTTAGACATCAGATACGGAAATCATCCCGATGATTCCAAAAAATACGACACGGAGGCTTTGAGAAAGAATTATCTTATCGAAAAAGTTTTCGTAAAGGACGAGATAGCGCTGACATATTCTCACCAGGACAGAATGATAGCAGGCGGCGCTATGCCCGTAGATAAGGAGCTTACGCTCGGCAGCACGAAGGAGCTTGGCACCGAATATTTTCTCGAAAGACGCGAAATGGGAATGATAAACGTCGGCGGAAAGGGAACTGTCGTTCTTGACGGCAAAGAGTACGAACTTAACTACAAGGACGGCATTTATATAGGAATGGGTACAAAGGAAATAGTGTTCAAGTCTGCCGACAAGGCAAACCCCGCTAAGTTCTACATCAATTCCTGCCCCGCGCACAAGACTTATCCTACCGTTTACATCACAAAGGACATGGCAGTTCACCGTCCTCTCGGAACGGCTGAAAATATGAACAAGCGCGTTGTAAATCAGTATGTAAATCCCGCGGTATGCGAAAGCTGTCAGCTTGCTATGGGCATGACAGAGCTTGCTGTAGGAAGCAGCTGGAATACAATGCCCTCGCATACTCACGAGAGAAGAATGGAAGTATATTTCTACTTTGAACTTGAGGGCGACAACGTAGTGTTCCATATGATGGGACAGCCGCAGGAAACCCGCCACATCATTATGCACAACGAGCAGGCGGTCATTTCTCCGTCATGGTCAATTCACAGCGGCACAGCTACCTCGAATTACACGTTTATCTGGGGTATGTGCGGTGAAAACCAGACATATGACGATATGGACAATATAGGCAATCTTGATCTCAAGTAACGGGAGAAATCGCGTTACCGGAAATAAATTAAAAGTGGGAGTACCGTTATGGCATATTTAACTTTACAGGGAATTAACAAAATTTACCCCAACGGATTTCATGCCGTTCACAATTTCAACCTTGAAATCGAAAAGGGTGAGTTTATCGTATTCGTAGGCTCATCGGGCTGCGGAAAATCTACAACGCTCCGTATGATAGCGGGACTTGAGAACATAAGCAGCGGCGACTTTCTGATAAACGGAGAGAGAGCCAACGAAAAGGGCCCCCGCGAGCGCGGTATCGCGATGGTGTTCCAGAGTTATGCCCTTTATCCGCACATGACTGTTTTCGATAACCTTGCGTTCGGTCTTACGCTCGAGGGCGTTGACGACGACGTTATCGAGGACAGAGTAAACAAAACCGCAAAAATCCTCGGTCTTACGGATTATCTTGACAGATTTCCGCGTGCGCTTTCGGGCGGTCAGAGACAGAGAGTTGCGGTTGGTCGCGCAATAATCCGTAAGGTAAACATATTCCTTATGGACGAGCCGCTTTCAAACCTTGACGCAAAGCAGAGAGTTACGATGCGCTCGGAAATCACGCAGATTCACCGCGAAACAGGCGCGACAACCATCTACGTTACGCACGACCAGACCGAGGCTATGACGATGGCTGACAGAATTGTCGTTATGAAACTCGGCTATATTCAGCAGGTAGGAACTCCGTATGACTTGTACTTCAATCCCGCGAATATGTTCGTTGCAGGATTTATCGGCGAGCCGCCTATGAACTTCATTGAGTCTACCGTAAACGACGGCAAGCTCAACATCAACGATAATATCGTAGACCTTACGCCTATCGCTGATAAGGAAGTTATCGACAAGTACGAGCATGACGATGTTGTATTCGGCTTCCGTCCCGAGGCTGTAAAGATCGTCGGCAAGACGGAGATCAGAAACGCGTTCAAGTTCAGCTGCACTGTTGAACTTACAGAGCTTCTCGGCGATAACACCAACGTTTATGTTGACATTCGCGGCGTAAAGGCTATTCTTAAGGTTGAACCTCACGAATCTCCCGCGATTGACTCGAAGCTTGAATTTGCGGTGCCTTTTGAGAGCGTTTACCTCTTTGATAAGGCAACCGAAAAGCGCATAAAGCTGAAGAACAACTAAGATGGCTGTATAAATAGATAAATCAGACTGTCGATAAACCCATTAAATGTGTGTTTATCGACAGTATGATATACATGCAACGGGTTAGATAAAAAGAAAGGCATTTAATGGCAGACACAGATAATACCGCCGTAAGCGAAAAGGATAGGAAACGAAGAGAATTTATCCTGAACGGCAACCCCATGGCGGTTGTCATTCGGATTTCCCTTCCGCTTATGGCTTTGGGAGCTTTTTCGTACATAAGCAGCGTTATCGACACGGTTGTCGTATCTGCGACGGACAACAACGCCCTTTCGAGCGTTGTCATGATTTCGCAGATAAAAGCGCTTATAACCGCACTGGGAGCGGGATTTGCAACGGGAAGCTCCATTATAGTATCAAGACTTATCGGCAGAGGAGATTATGATAAGGCGAAAAAAGCCGCCAACACAACGCTTGAGTCGTTTTTTGTGCTGGCGATAGGGCTTATCGCGCTTATACAGGTGCTTGCGGTGCCGATACTTAAGATGAGTCAGATGACTGACGATATGATTGATATGGGAATAGGATATTTCCGTATCCAAATCATATCAATCGGCGTCGGACTCTTCAACCAGGTGTTTATGGGACTTGAAAAAGCCCGCGGCGCTATGATGAACATAACGCTTATAAACGTTATGTCAATGGCGATAAAACTGCTGTTTACGATAGTTTTCGTAACGGTGTTCCAGCTGGGAACAACATGGGTTGCGGGCGCAACATTATGCGCGGATTTGTCGGTAACGACATATGCCGTCGTAAACCTGCTAAGAAAGACATATCTGTTTAAGTTCAACGCTAAGAACGTCATGTTCAGCAAGGATTTCTTCAAACCCTTGTGTTCGCTGTCAATTCCCGTATCTCTGGGAAAATTTGTCTTTTCGGCAGGCAAGGTCATCGTAAACGGCTTGGCTATGGGATACGGCGAGGCAGCGCCCGGCGCGCTCGGAGTTTCAAACCAGATAAGCGGTTCGGTCACGCACCTTACCACCTACAGCGAGGACTCCGAAAGCTCTGTAATAAGCTATAACCTCAGCCAGAAACAGTACAAGCGAATGATACAGGTATTTTTCTGTACGCTTTCGTTAAACCTTTTCATAACGATAGTCGGCTTTATACTGCTAACTATATTCAGCGCACCGCTCTCACTGTTTTTCGCAGGCGACGGCGGGCAGGAAGAAGCGGAACTTATCGAAAAAATATTCTCATATGAGAGAATAGGCATAATCGCGCTCGGCGTAAATTCGGCGGTAAACGGACTTATTTACGGTCTGGGCTACACAAAACTCTCGATGATTTGCAATCTGTCGAGATTATTTGTGTTCAGAATTCCGGCAATGCTTATAATGATAAACGGTTTTCCCGACCTTGGAGCGGAAAGCCTCGGAATAGCGATGCTGATTTCAAATGTCGGAATAGGACTTATGTCTGTGGTTATAGGCATTGTCTGCCTGATACGAATTAAAAACCACAAGACTAAAGACAACATAAAGATGTAATTTGAGGTGCTGAGTATGAAAGATTTGAACAGAAACAATTTTCAGGCGGTCGACAGACCTGTAAAAATTATGCAGTTCGGCGAGGGCAACTTCCTCCGCGCATTTGTGGACTGGATATTGCAGAACCTTAATGACGCGGGCGTTATAAACGCGGGCGTTGCGGTGGTACAGCCCATGCCTATGGGCAGAGTTGCTGACCTGGAAAAGCAGGACGGACTTTACACCCTCTGCCTTGAGGGCATTGACAAGGGCGAGAAAGTTCAGAGCAAGCGCATAATCGACGTTTTAAAGGACTTCATCAATCCCTTTGAGCAGTATGACAAGTTCCTTAACTATGCAAAGAGCGAGGATCTTGAAATCGTCATTTCAAACACAACAGAAGCAGGAATTGCGCTTGACAAGAGCGACACGGACTTCACAAAATGCCCCAAGAGTTTCCCCGGAAAGCTTCTTGCGCTCCTTAAGGCAAGATACGACCACTTCAATGGTGACATGAACAAAGGTCTTGCTATAGTACCCTGCGAACTTATCGACCATAACGGCGACGAGCTTAAGAGATGCCTTACGGAACTTGCGAAGATAAACAACATGGACGAGAAGTTCATAAACTGGATGACGACTGCTTGTCATTATACCAGCACGCTTGTTGACAGAATTGTTCCCGGTTATCCGCGCGACAACGCTGACGCTATCCGCGAGGAAATGGGCTTCAACGACAACAATATCGTAAAGGGCGAAATTTTCCACCTCTGGGTTCTCCAGAAAGAGCCGTATGTTCAGGAAAAACTCCCCGCTGACAAGTCGGGACTTAACGTTATCTTCGCTGACGACATCACTCCTTACAAACAGCGCAAGGTAAAGATACTCAACGGTTCACATACCGCAATGGTACCCGTTGCTTATCTTTCGGGCATTGACACGGTACGCGAGAGCGTTGAGGACGCTGATGTAGGACAATTTGTTGCTGAACTCATCAACGACGAGATTAAGCCGACGATAAATCTTCCCAAAGACCAGATGGACGCATTTGCAAACAGCGTTGTTGAGCGCTTTAAGAACCCGTTCATTCGTCACGAGCTTATGTCGATTGCCCTTAACTCCACAACTAAGTTCAAGACCAGACTTCTCCCCACATACAACGATTACCGCGAGAAGTTCGGAAAATCCCCGAAGCACATCTTGTTCTCGTTCGCTTCGCTCGTGGTATTCTACCGCGGAAAGCGCGGAAACGAGGATATTGCGCTTGCTGATGATCCGAAGTATATCGAGTTCTGGAAAGAATTGTGGCAGATGAACGATTACACCGCCATGGCTAAGAAAGCGCTCGGAGCGGAAGACCTCTGGGAGCAGAGCCTTGATGTTGACGACAACGCACAGCTTGTCGCAGGCTATATTGAAAGCATTGTAAAGAACGGAGAAAGAAAAGCGCTTCAGGCTTTTCTCGGTAAGTAATATGAAAAAAACGATTAAAATTTCCCCCATAGACAGCGTTGCGGTTGCTCTCGAAAACCTCAAAGCAGGCGAAGAATACGAGGGCGTAAAGCTCGCTGAAAACATTGAAAAAGGTCACAAGTTCGCGCTGAAGCCTATTAAGACGGGCGAAAAGGTGCTGAAGTACGGCGAGGTTATAGGCAAGGCAACAAAGGATATTGCTGTCGGCGAACATGTTCACAGCCACAATATGGCGACAAATCTTGAGGGAACACTTGAGTATTCTTTCAACAAGAAGGACATCTCGCCTATGGCGAAAAAGACCGCGCCGAAAGTGAACGTTTACGAGCGCGCAAACGGCGAGATAGGCATAAGAAACGAACTCTGGGTTATCCCGACAGTTGGGTGCGTTAATTCACAGGCGAGGAAAATCGTTGAGGAGTTCATCAGAAAGCACCCCGACTACGAGGGCATTGACGGCGTTTTCGCTTATACCCACCCTTACGGCTGTTCACAGATAGGCGAGGACCATGAACGCACGCGCACCATTCTTCAGAGAATGGTGAAGCACCCGAATGCGGGAGGCGTGCTGGTTTTAGGTCTTGGCTGTGAAAACAACAGAATGGACGTGTTCAAGGAAACGCTTGGCGATTACGATAAGGACAGAACGGAATTTCTTATTGCGCAGGACGTTGACGACGAGATCTCGGCAGGCGTTGCGCTTCTTGAGAAGCTGTATTTCAAGGCAAAGGACGACAAGCGCGTTGAAAAGGATTTGTCATGCCTTAAGGTTGGTCTTAAATGCGGAGGCTCTGACGGTTTGTCGGGCATTACCGCAAATCCGCTTGTCGGCAGATTTTCTGACTATATGTCCTCAATCGGCGGTACAACGGTACTGACGGAAGTTCCGGAAATGTTCGGTGCAGAACAGGGGCTTATGGACAGGGCAAAGGACGAGGAAACATTCGGCAAGATAGTTAAGCTCGTAAACGGCTTCAAGGAGTACTACCAGAAGCACGACCAGCCCGTGTACGAAAATCCCTCGCCCGGAAATAAGGCGGGCGGCATAACGACGCTTGAGGACAAGTCGCTCGGCTGTACGCAGAAGAGCGGAACACAGCAGGTGTGCGACGTTCTGTTTGACGGCGATAAGCTGACAAGTCACGGTCTTAACTTGCTGAATGGACCGGGAAACGATATGGTTGCGGTTACAAATCTTGCGAGCGCGGGCTGTCATGTTGTATTGTTCACAACAGGACGCGGAACTCCGTTCGGCGGTTTCGTTCCGACAATCAAGATTTCCACAAACAGCGACCTTGCAAAGCGCAAGAACAACTGGATTGACTTTGACGCGGGAACGATAGTAACGGGCGACAGCTTTGACGAGAAATTAGAGGAACTTGTCGAACTTGTAGTGAACGTTGCAAACGGACGTCAGACAGTAAACGAGCGCCACGGTTCAAGAGATATTGCTATCTTCAAAACGGGCGTTACCCTCTGATGGCAGTATACAGGGGACAGTTTAGAGTAAACAGCAAATGTGCCGCTTCGCGGTTGAATTAGATTGTGTTCATATTAAGAGAGCGTAAACCTATCGTGGGTTTGCGCTCGCTTCTAGAAGAACGGCTCACGGGTTTTTACTCCGTGAGCCGCTTTTTAAAAGAGGATTTTAAAAATCAACGTGTTCTCTTTTTGGTTACGATAACCGCCGCGCCTGCGAGGGCAACAATTCCGATTGTCATTGCGATACCGCCGAAGCCTGTGTCGGCATTATCCTCTTTGTCAGCACCGCTGTTTGAAGTGTTGCTGTCAGATGATGTGGTTTCGCTGTCGGAAGATGTTCCGCTGTCAGATGATATGTCGCTGTCGCTGTCAGAACTTGTGTTGCTGTCGGTGGTGTCAGTTTCAATAGCGCCCTCAATTTTTTCAGATGTTACAACATATTCGCTGAAGTGGTCGGTTTCAAAAACAATG
>CANQOJ010000018.1 GCA_947625455.1 uncultured Clostridia bacterium
TCCGGGTTCAACGTCCTCGCTGCCCATTCCCGAATCGTCAGCAGTACCGCCGCCGCCCGTTACTCCGTCGGCAATATCTCTGCCCGCGTTTGCAATTCCGTTTACAACGTCCTTGCCCGCGTCGGCAATACCGTCTATCACACCCTGCGCGCCTGCTGTTGCGGAAACCGCAAGAACGCACAACGCCGCAGTTAAAGATGCCGCTATATTTTTAAGCATAATTTTTCTCCTATTCGTGCGTATTTTGCGCAAATATTTTCGCGCGTTATATTATCTGCAATGAATGTGCAAATATCAGCGGAGAAATTTAGCTTTGTGTTTTTGGCAATTCAGGAATTTTTTCTCAAAAAGCGCATAAACCTTATATTTCTGCAATTTGTTTCAAGAATGGGTGAACTTTCGGCAAGTTCCCAGTTTTTGTCATTTTCAATATCATAAAAGAAAACATCGCCCGCGAAATTCTCGTAAACTCTTGTAATCAACGCTTCGTCGCAATACGGCAAAAGCTGTTTGTATATTTCCGCCCCGCCTATGACGAAAACTCTTTTGCCGAGCGAATTGACATATTTTAACATCTCGTCAATATCGCCGAAAACTTTTGCGCCGTCAATTTCCGACAGGCTTCTTGACAATACGACATTTTCTCTTTCGGGCAATGGTCTTTTCGGAAAACTTTCGTATGTCTTTCTTCCCATAACGACAACGGAATTTTTCGTTGTTTCGCGGAAATGTTTCATATCAAGCGGCAGTCTGCACAGCAAATCACCGTTTTTACCGATAGCGCAGTCGTTGTCCATTACTAAAATAAGCGTCATAATTATACCTCGTCTTAAATGTTCTATACGGTTATTTTAGCATATTTTGGCGGAAAATTCAAGGGATTTTGTGTGCATTAAATAAACAGCGCACAGAAAATCTGCGCGCCATTTATTTTATGAGGACCTTGTGTCAGGTTGTGAGATTAGTGATTTTTCTTAGCGACAACGATCGCCGCGCCTGCAAGGGCAACAATTCCGATTGTCATTGCGATACCGCCGAAGCCTGTGTCGGCGTTATCCTCTTTGTTAGCACCGTTATCGGAAGAACTGCTTGAAGCACTGTCTGTACCCGATGCGCTTCCTGTGCCTGTGCCGGAAGCACTGCCGCTACCGGAGGGTGTTGTCGAAGCGTTTTGAGTTGAAGTCGAAGTTGAAGTAGATGTGCTTGTAGAAGTCGAGGTGCTTGTTGAGGTTGAAGTGCTTACAGGTTTTGACGAGCTTGCAGGTGTAGATGAGCTTGCGGGTTTAGAGCTTGAAGATGATGAAGATGATGAGCTTGATGATGAAGATGACGAGCTTGCGGGTTTAGAGCTTGAAGAAGATGATGAGCTTGCAGGCTTCGAGCTTGAAGATGATGAAGATGATGAGCTAGCAGGTTTTGAGCTTGATGATGAAGATGATGAGCTAGCAGGCTTTGAGCTTGAAGATGATGAAGATGATGAGCTTGCAGGTGTTGAGCTTGATGATGATGAAGATGATGAGCTTGAAGGCGTTGATTGTGTAGGATTATAACTATAATGAATCACTTTGGCATCTGATAAGCCTGAATTAACGATACCTGAGATTATTTTAAATTCATCTTCAGAACCTGCATAATATACTTCAGCAAGACAAATCGAGTTAGGGCGGGTGTCTGAAGAAAAAGAATCACTGCTAACTGAAATCAAACTCTTAGGGATATAAACTTTTTCAAGTTTGGCATTATTGCAAAAAGCATCTATTCCCACAACGCCTACGCCCTCTTCCAAAGTCACAGTCGTCAAATTATCGCAATAACTAAAAGCAGAGTCTCTTATTGTTTTAACATTTCCGGGAATTGTTATATTTTTGAGAGAATCGCAGCCACTGAAAGCAGAAACGCCAATCTGCTGTACAGATTTCGGTATATCCAAATTCTTCAAATGTGTACAACCTTGGAATGCGTAGTCACTAATTTCCTTTACACCGTCCGGAATATTGATCTCTTCAAGATTTATACACCACGCAAAAGCACCTTTGCCAATTTTTGTTACAGCACTTGGAATAGTTATGTTTTTAAGAAGCTTACAGTCGTTAAACGCACGATCTCCGATATTTGTTAAGGTACTCGGCAAATTTACGGTTACAAGCGATGTACAGCCGGAAAATGCATAATTATCAATGGATGTGACGTTCTTTCCAATTGTAACGGTTGATATTTTCGTGTTACCGTACATTGTGCCGACTTCAGTTACTTTTTTCCCGTTATAAGTATCGGGAATAGTTACTTCATACACATCTTGGGGAAAATCCTTGCTTAATGAAACTTTATATGTTTCGTCATCAAGTTCCTCAAACGAGAACAACTTGTCTATTGTGTAACTGCTTTGTGTTGCCGCATTAACAACGGGAATGGTATTTACTGCCACAACCGCTGATGTTGTCGCAAGAGTACCCGCGAGAAGAATTGCGCCTAATTTTCTTACTTTCATATATGTTTCCTCCATATTAAACTTTGGCTTTCGCCGATTTATGTCCTATTCCTTTCGGAATACTTCAGTAGTATTATAGCACACAATTTTTCGTTTGTCAAGTATAAATATCTAAAAAGACAATAATTTTATCATTTGTATAGTATTACTATCACAAATGTCAGGTATAATCTTATCATAAAAGATATAATAAATATCAAAGGGGTTTTATTTATGACTATTTTATATGAATTATGCGAGCGTATCGCCGAACTTCGGTGGCAGGCGCGGCTTACGCAGGCTGAACTTGCCAAACGTCTGGGAGTAACACGAAGCGCGGTGAACTCGTGGGAAATGGGGTTGTCTATTCCGCAGTTAAAGTACGTTATTGAAATGTCGGAAATATTTAACACAACTATTGACAGTATGCTGAAAAGTTCACAACAAGTTGTAATTGACATAACCGACCTCACTAAAGACGAACAACAAGCGGTGTTTAATATCGTTGACTGCCTTAAGCAATACCACAGCATTGAAAAATAAAAAAGGGACGTTTTCAAAGCGTCCCTTTTAAATTAAATCTTAGTCATTTTCGCAAAGTTCTTCATAACCGATTTAGTGCCGAACTCGTCAAAATTCACGGTTACCAGAGCGTCGTTGCCCATTTGCTTGATACTCGTCACAACG
This sequence comes from uncultured Clostridia bacterium, assembly GCA_947625455.1. GTDB lineage: Bacteria > Bacillota > Clostridia > Oscillospirales > Ruminococcaceae > CAG-115. Next base: position 3,155 of record CANQOJ010000018.1, read on the forward strand.
CCGTCTTTAAACTTGACGTGGCGCACCCTGTCGCCTACCGCGATATTCTCCGAAGTTCCCTGCGCAACGGCGGGATTTTTCAGCTTTTCGGACTGTTCTTTCAGAAAACTGCGGTGCTGGGGTTTGGCGTTGGTGATAAAACTGCGGGTGTATGTGCTGGCTTCTTCCGTTTCCTCGCAGTATTCCGGCGGTATCTCCCGCGCAAAGATTGAAAGCTGGTTAGATGACGTCCGTCCGTAAAGCATTCTGTAATTCGTGTGGGTTATATACAGCTTGCGTTTAGCGCGCGTTATCGCAACATATGCCAGCCTGCGCTCTTCCTCCATTTCAACCGGATCGTTCATGCTCATCATAGACGGGAAAACATTGTCCTCCGCGGCAACCATAAACACCACGGGAAATTCAAGACCTTTCGCGCTGTGTATGGTCATAAGCGAAACTCTGTCGGACTCGCTGTCGTAGCCGTCCAAGTCCGATACCAGCGCCGTTTGTTCAAGAAAATCGGGAAGCGACGCGTCGGGCTGTTCTTCCATAAGCAGGACGGCGTTTGACTTAAGTTCTGCGATATTTTCAAGGCGTGACGCGCCGTCGTCGCCCATTGTTTTCAGCATTGCGGAATATCCCGTCTTATCGGCAACAGCGTCTATAAGTTCGTCAAGCGGCATTGTGTCCGCAAGTTCGTCAAGTTCATCAAACAGGTTTGCGGCGGCTTTCAGCGTGTTTGCCTTTCTCGCAAGCGTTTCATACTGGCCTGCATTACGGCACACATCTATCGGATCAATGCCTAATCCCTCGGAAATGCGTATAATTTCGTCAACGGTCGTATCGCCTATACCGCGCTTGGGTTCGTTTATAACTCTGCGAAATCTCACCGCGTCAAACGGATTGTTCAAAAGCGCAAGATATGACAGAATGTCCTTTATCTCTTTTCTGTCGTAAAAGCGCAGACCGCCTACCATTTTATACGGTATCTTCTGCCTTACAAACGCGCCCTCAACGCTTCTTGACAGTGCGTTTGAACGGTACAGTATTGCAAAATCGGAATATTTCGCGCCGTTGTTTACTTCATCATTGATAATATCGGCAATTCCCTTGGCTTCGGCTTGTTCGCTGGGATATTTCCGTATCTGGATTTTGTCGCCCTCTCCCAGTTCGCTCCAGAGCTTTTTTGTCTTTCGGCGGGAGTTGTTTTTAATGACGGCATTAGCGGAGTTCAGTATATTTTCGGTTGAACGGTAATTCTGTTCAAGTCTTACAACAGCGCAGTTCTTGTACTGCTTTTCAAAGTTAAGAATGTTCTCAACAGTTGCACCTCTGAATGCGTAGATAGACTGGTCGTCATCTCCGACAACGCAGAGATTTCCGTTATCTCCCGCCAGAAGCGAAACAAGTTTGTACTGCGCTATATTCGTATCCTGATACTCGTCAACCATTATGTATTTATACAAATTGCGGTAATGTTCGAGGGTATCGGGGAAGTTTTCAAACAGCGTTACCGTAAGGAAAATGATGTCGTCAAAGTCAACGGCGTTTGCGTTTTTCAGCAATTTCTGGTATTCACGGTAGACCTTAGCCGTCTGCTTTTCAAGAATGTCAATGCTGTCGATATAATCCTGTGCATAGTCGTCAGCAGAAATCATCTTGTCCTTAAGCGAAGATATTCTGTTCTTAAAAACCTTTGAACCTATCGTCTTTTCATCTATTTCGAGGTTTTTCATAACGCTTTTGATAAGGCGTTTTGTATCCTCGTCGTCATAAATCGTAAATCCCGAACGATAGCCCAGTTTTTCGATTTCACGGCGCAGGATTTTAACGCAGGCGGAATGAAACGTTGAAGCGTTGATTTTCTGCGCGCTTTCGCCAAGCATCTGCGACAATCTTTCGCGCAATTCCCCCGCCGCCTTGTTTGTAAACGTAATCGCAAGGATATTCCACGGCTTCACGGGTTCAACTGCGATTATATCGGCAAGTTTCTTTGTGTTTTCGGGAGTTTTTTCCATATTCGGAAAATCCTTCAAAAACCGCTCCTGTTCGGGGGTTATACTGCGTATTTCCTCGTCATGATAAGCGTTTCCGAAACGCGTCATGTTGGCTATTCTGTTTACGAGAACAGAGGTTTTTCCGCTTCCTGCGCCCGCTATGATAAGCTGCGGTCCGATTACGTTGAAGATGGCTTTTTTCTGCATATTATTCGCACGTTCAAAACAGCTTTCAAGCGCCGCTCTTTTAAGTTCTGTATAGTTCAATTTCTACCTCACTCACTGTCGTCATTTCCGTCAAGTGCAATAAACGGGTTCACGTCGTTTCCTATCGCCTGTGGAAGAACACCGTTCCAGTTGTTTACCTTAAGATAGTCGATATAACTCGGACTTTTCGCAAGCTGTTCCTGCACTGCCTGAATAGCATATGCCTCGGCGTCAGCTTTTATCTTCTGCGAATCAGCTTCAGCCTGCGCGGCGATTACCTTCTGTTTTGCCTCTTCTTCTTTTTCGGCGGTCTTGTTCTGCATTTTAAGAGCGTCCTGCGCCGCGATTACCTTTGCCTGTATGGACTGTTCAAACGCCTCGTCAAACGAGAGGTTTTCGATTGCAAATGCCGTTACGACAATACCGCTAGGTTCAAGCGTTTCCTTCAGCGACTCGTAAATTGCGTTCTGAACTTCTGAACGCGTCTGTACCAAATCCTCCGCCCTTACCTTTCCTATCTCGTTTTTCGCGATTTTCGCAACATTCGGAACAAGCAATTTCGTTTCAACATTCGGTATGCCTATTGTCCTTATGATGTCGGACAGCTTTGTCCCGTCATAATAGTAGTTCATTTTAAGCGAAAGCTGGTCTACCGTCTGGGTGTCGCTTGTATAAGCGTTTGTCTGTATTGAGTATATCTGTTCGCGGGTGTCAACCTCTTGGATTTCCTCGATAAACGGGATATGGAAATTAAGTCCCGCAGAGAGATCGCTTCCCACAATTTTCCCAAACTGATATTTAACTCCTATAAATCCCTCGTTAACTACCGTAAAGCAGTTGAAAACGACTATCACTACAAGCACAACGCCTATTGCCACAAGTGTAAGCGTGCCTATGTTTAACTTCCCGTTCTTTTTATCTTCAGACATTTGTTTTCCTCTTCTCTGTATAATATCAATTATTTGCGACAAGTTCGGAATATCTGTCGCTGACTTTCATCTGAGAAACGACAGACTTCCTGCTTATTCCCTCGTTGGCAAAAGCCTGCGTAAGCATAAGCTTTATTCTGTTGACTTGGTTTACTTCAGACGCGCCGGGATCGAAATCTACCGCAACTATATTGCTTTCGGGGTGCTGTCTGCGAAGTTCGCCTATAACGCCCTTTCCCGTAACGTGGTTTGGCAGGCAGGCAAACGGCTGCATACAAACGATATTCGGCACACCCTCGCGTATAAGTTCAAGCATTTCCGCCGACAAAAACCAGCCCTCTCCCGCGATATTGCCGTTTGAAACAATAGGTTTTACCGACTCCATCATTTCAAAAATATCGCCGGGCGAGCCGAATTTTGTACCCTTGACGGCTTTTCTATAACTGCTCTCCATAAACTTAAACGCTCTTATTACCGAATTTTCCGCAAATCTCTTTAGCCTTGAACAGTACAAAAGCTTGTATTTCGTAACTCCGTGAGAACAAATGTAGTAGAAAAATCCCATAAGGTCGGGCACGACAACCTCGCACCCCTCGTTTTCAAGCAGTTCGATAATGTTGTTGTTCGCAACAGGGTGGAACTTTACAAGTATCTCCCCTACAAGCCCTATTTTCGGCTTTTTAACGTCAACAACGGGGAACTCCGAAAATTCCTTTACTATGTTGCGAACATTCTCGTTAAAACGCTTGAACGACGTTGACTTAAGTTCGTCTCTCAGGAACACTCTCCACTTCTCGTAAAGCGCGTTAGCCGAACCTTTTTCAACTTCATACGGTCTTACCTTGTACAAGCACCTTTGCAGGACGTCGCCGTAGATTATGCTCATAAACGCCCTTATCGCCATTCCTGCGGTTATCTTAAATCCGCTTTGTTTTTCAAGACCGACAACGTTTAACGATATAAGCGGTATGTTGTCATAACCTGCGTCTTTCAGCGCCTTTTTCAGCATTCCCACATAGTTTGTCGCTCTGCACGCGCCTCCTGTCTGGGTTATCATAACAGAGGTGTTGTTGAGGTCATATTTCCCGCTGTTTAACGCATGGATAAGCTGTCCTACTATGAGGATTGACGGGTAGCAGGCGTCGTTGTTGACATACTTCAAGCCCTCGTCAACCACCGCTTTTGAACAGTCGCGCAGTATGACTATATTATATCCCGTATGAATAAACGCCGCTTCGAGCAAATCGAAATGTATGGGCGCCATCTGCGGGCAGAGTATGGTATGCTTTTTGCGCATTTCCTCGGTAAATTCGGGCTGTTTTATGTAGCCGATATGACCGCGGACGGGTTTATACTGATGTCTTGCGCGCTCGTCAACTACCGAGATAAGCGAGCGCAGGCGTATTCTTGCCGCGCCGAGGTTGTTCACCTCGTCGATTTTAAGGCAGGTGTACAGTTTTCCGAAACTGTGAAGTATCTCCTGAACTTCGTCTGTAGTCACCGCGTCAAGTCCGCAGCCGAAAGAATTAAGCTGTACAAGTTCAAGGCAGTCGTTATGTCCGACAACATGCGCTGCGGCATAAAGCCTTGTGTGATATGTCCACTGGTCGACAACTCTTATAGGTCTTACTACCTTTTCGAGATGTGCAACGCTGTCCTCCGTAAGCACCGCGAAACCGTATCCCGAAACCATTTCGGGAAGTCCGTGATTTATTTCGGGATCAATATGATACGGTCTGCCAGCGAGGACAATTCCGCGCTTTTTGTTGGCTTTAAGGTATTCGAGAGTTTCCTCGCCCTTTCTGCGCATCTCGTCCTTAAACGCCTTGTCCTCGGCATACGCCTTTGAGAGCGCGTCTTTTATCTCGTGCTTTGTTATGTTAAGCTGGGGCAGATTTGCCGTAAACTCTTCGTACAGTCTTTCGCCCATTCGCTTTTCGTGGAAAATCGGCAAAAACGGGTTCATGAACTTAACGCTTGAACGAAGTTCGGGAACGGAGTTTTTGATTACTTCGCTGTATGTAGCGACAACAGGGCAGTTATAATGATTGTCTCCGCCGTTTTCGTTGTTCATTTCATACGGCATTGACGGGTAGAATATAAGTTTCACGCCCTCGTCGATAAGCGCCTGGATATGCCCGTGAGCAAGCTTTGCAGGATAACATACGCTCTCGCTCGGCATTGTTTCAATTCCCCTGTCGTAAATCGCCCTTGAGGATTTAGGCGACAGTTTTACAGAAAATCCCAACTCGGTAAACAGCTTATGCCAGAACGGATAATTTTCGTACATTCCCAGAACGCGCGGAAGTCCTATAACGCCCCTCGGCGCTTTATCTTCGGGCAGGCACTCGCGGTCGAACAGCAGATGATATTTATAGTCATAAAGGTTCGGAAGTTTTTCGCCCGTAGATACATTTCCCGCACCGCGTTCACAGCGGTTGTTGCTGATATAGCGTTTGCCGTCGGGGAATTTGGTGATGGTAAGCAGGCAGTTGTTCGAGCATTTTCCGCAGCGCGCCGCAGTTTTCTCGGTCTTGAAATCCTCCAAGGCGTCAAGTTTTGCGATAGTACTGCCCTTGCCGTCATCTCTTTCAAGCGCCACAAGCGCCGAACCGTATGCGCCCATAAGTCCCGCTTTGTCGGGACGGACAACGTTTTTGCCTACGATAAGTTCAAATGCCCTGAGAACGCTGTCGTTCATAAACGTTCCGCCCTGGACTATTATCTTATCGCCCATAGACTCTGTATCGCGGAGTTTTATGACCTTAAACAGCGCGTTTTTGCAGACGGAATATGACAATCCCGCCGAAATATCCGCAACGGTCGCGCCCTCTTTCTGCGCCTGCTTGACGCGTGAATTCATGAACACCGTACATCTTGAACCCAGGTCAACGGGATTTTCAGCCGACAATCCCAGAACAGCAAACTCCGCGCTTGTCATTCCTAAAGCGTTCGCAAAGTTCTCAATAAACGAACCGCACCCCGATGAACAAGCTTCATTGAGCAAAATGCTCTCAATCTCGCCGTCCTTAACGCGCATACACTTCATGTCCTGCCCGCCGATGTCGAGTATAAACTCCGCGCCGGGCAAAACCTTGTCTGCGGCTTTATAGTGCGCCATGGTTTCAATTTCGCCGAAATCCGCGCCGAGCGCCGCTTTTATCAGATGCTCGCCGTATCCCGTAGCGCAGGTTTTCGCAATATATGCGCCCTTGGGCATAAGCGGGTAAAGTTCGCGCAAAATGCCGATAACGGACTTCAATGGATCGCCGTGGTTGCTGTCATAGTGGGAATAGAGGATATTAGCGTCCTTGTCGATAAGGACAGCTTTTGTGGTAGTTGAACCCGCGTCAATTCCGAGATAGCACGCACCCTCGCATGAACTTAAATCAGCGGCGGGGATTACGGCTTTGGCATGGCGCGAGCGAAATTCGCCCAGTTCTTCTTCATTTTTGAACAGCGGTGAAAGTCTTTCCACCTCGCGAAGCTGATTTTCCCCAAGCTGATTTCCCTTTTCGCAAAGTTCATCTATTGAAAACTCCTCGGCTTCATCTGAAAGCGCACAGCCCATAGCCACAAACAGGTTTGCATTTTCGGGGAAAATGATGTTTTCGGGCTTAAGGTCAAGCGTTTCGATAAAGCGCTGTCTTAATTCCGACAGGTAGTGCAATGGTCCGCCCAAAAACGCAACGTTTCCTCTTATGGGCTTGCCGCAGGCAAGACCGCTTATCGTCTGATTTACCACAGACTGGAAAACTGACGCGGCAATATCGCTGCGTTTTGCGCCCTCGTTGAGTAACGGTTGAATGTCGCTTTTGGCGAAAACTCCGCAGCGTGAAGCTATGGGGTAGATTGTGGTATGTTCTTTCGACAGTTCATTAAGACCGCCTATGTCGGTGTTCAGAAGCGCCGCCATTTGGTCGATAAACGCGCCCGTACCGCCCGCACATGAACCGTTCATTCTCTGTTCAAGTCCGCCTGTGAGATATGTAATCTTTGCGTCCTCGCCGCCAAGTTCAATGGCAACGTCCGTTTTCGGGATAAGCGCTTTTATAGCGGTAGTCCCTGCGGCAACTTCCTGTGCAAATGGGATTCCGAGCCATTTCGACACGGAAATTCCGCCCGAACCAGTAACCGCAACAAGCGCGCGTTCACCCGCAAGTTCTTCGCCGACGGCATTAAGTATATCCGAAACTGTTTTTCTGATGTCGGAAAAATGTCTTTGATAACGGCTGAACACAAGCTCGTTGTTTTCATTCAGCACAGCCGTTTTTACGGTTGTCGAACCTATATCAAGCCCAACTCGTTTCAATGTAATATCACTCTCCAAAAGTTCTTCTTTTTATCAGACTGTCTATAAAGCCTCATCTGCGTCGTCAGCTGTAATGCAACAGCCACAAAGGCTAGTTGCATTACAGCTTCAGCGTTTTGCGCGTAGCGCATAATGCGAGCATCTGAGGCTTTCTCGGCAGTCTGAGATTTGACTTTTATTCGGTCTGAAATATTGACTTTATACAATCTGCTCAATTTTAACGTTCACATTAAATTATAACACAAATTCGTCCAAAAGTCAACAAGCAATATATTGAAAATAGTATGAAAAAATTCAATCTCAACTTGTGTGAAATCTCAATATTATTCACAGATTCGTTGCTTATGAACAGCAGTATAACGAACTTGAAATTTGTATGACAATATGCTATAATGTAGGCAGGTTGTTGTTAAAAGAGAGGTATTATATGGCGGACGTATTTATCATTTACAGTTCAAAAGACAAAAAATCAGCGGACAAGGTCGTTGAGTTTTTGGAAGAAAAAGGGATAACGTGTTGGGTAGCGCCGAGGGATATTGCTGCAGGCACAGACCGTGCGGAGTCAATAAGCACAGCTATCACCATGTCCAAAGTTTTCCTTGTTATCTTCAGCAAAAATAGCGTTAAATCAGAACAAGTTTTAAAAGAAATAAGTATTGCCGAAAGCAAAAAGGAAGTAATTGTAATCCCGTATAAGATTGACGGCGCAGAGCTTACGGGAAATTTTGAACATTTTCTGACGGACGCAAATTTGATAACCGCCGACTTCAGCAAAAATGATTTCAAATTCGAGGAGCTTTATACTGCCGTCACGGGAAAATCTGCTCGGAATATCGGAAAAACCGTAATTTATCCAAACGGTGATATATATGTAGGTGGATTTAAGCACGGCAGGAAAAACGGTATCGGGAAAATGACCTTTGCAAACGGGAATGTTTACGAGGGCGAATGGAAAGACGACTTTGCAGACGGAAAGGGCAAAATTACCTTTGCGGGCGGTTATATGTACGAGGGGGATTTTAAGGACGGCGACGCGAATGGCATAGGAAAGATGACGTTTAAATATGGCGATATATACGAGGGTGAAGTAAAAGATAACCTGCCTAACGGCAAGGGGAAAATGACGTATGCCAACGGCGATATTTACGAGGGCGAATTTAAAGACTGCGATTTTAACGGCAAAGGCAAAATGACATATGCCAACGGCGACGTTTACGACGGTGAATGGAAAGACGGCAAAGCTGACGGAAAAGGAAAAATAACCCGCCCTGACGGCACAATATACGACGGCGAATTTAAGAATGACAAAGCAAGCGGAAAATGCAAAATGACGTTTGACGGCGAAATTATATTTGAGGGCGAAGTCGAGGATTTCGTCCCTGTCGGCAAAGGAAAAATGGTCTTTGCAAACGGCGATGTTTACGAGGGAGAATGGAAAGACGGAAAATATAACGGCATTGGAAAACTCACCCGTGCGGACGGCGAAATGTACAACGGCGAATTTAAGGACGATAAATTCAACGGCAGAGGTATTTTTATCTATGCAGACGGTGATATTTACAAGGGTGAATTTAAAGACGATAAATTTAACGGCATAGGAATTTTTACCTATGCAGACGGCAATATTTACGAGGGCAAATTTAAAGACGATAAATTCAACGGCATAGGTACAATGACCTATGTAAACGGTGATGTTTACATAGGTGAATTTAAGGACGATTATTTCTGCGGCAAAGGTGAAATGACCTTTGCAAACGGTGATGTTTATGTAGGAAAATTCAATGATGATGAATTTAACGGCATAGGGGAAATGACTTATGCAAATGGTGATGTTTATACGGGCGAGTGGAAGAACAACCTGCCCAACGGTGAGGGTACAAAAATCTACGCAGACGGCGACGTTTACAAAGGTGAATGGAAAGATGACAAGAAAAACGGCATAGGAACATACACTTGGGCAAGCGGTGATGTTTACAAAGGTGAATTTAAGGACGATAAAATTAACGGTATAGGGAAAATTGTCTTTGCAAACGGAGACTTATACAAGGGCGAATTTAAGGATGATGAATTTAACGGCATAGGGGAAATGACTTATGCAAATGGTGATGTTTACAAAGGCGAGTTCAAAGACGATGAATTTAACGGCATAGGGGAAATGACTTATGCAAATGGTGATGTTTATACGGGCGAATGGAAGAACAACCTGCCCAACGGTGAGGGTATAAAGCTCTACGCAGACGGTGATTTTTACAAGGGCGAATGGAAAGATGACAAGAAAAACGGTACAGGAACATATACTTGGGCAAGCGGTGATGTTTACGAAGGCGAATTTAAAGACGGCAAACCAAACGGAAAAGGAAAATACACGTTTGCAAACGGCGCTGTATATGACGGTGAATTTAAAGGCAGCTTATTGTTCAACGGCAATGGAAAAATGGTCTATATAGACGGCACTGTATATGAGGGAGAATGGCAAGACAACAAAATGAACGGCAAAGGTAAAATGACCTATGCAAACGGCGAAATAAAAGACGGCGAATGGGTGAACGGCGAATACCAAGGCTAATACAAACAAAAAGGACGCTTTTTATTCAAAATCGTCCTTTTTATTTTCTGTTACGCCAAATCAATCAATCTCAACCGAGATTTTCTCGTTTGCGCGGACTGCGCCTGCGCGCATAACGGTGCGGATAGACTTAGCAATTCTTCCCTGTTTGCCGATAACTCTGCCCATGTCGTCCGCTCCAACGTGGAGATGATAAACTATAACGCCCTCCTCGTTGGGTTCGTCAACCGTAACCGCAACAGCGCTCTTATCCTCTACAAGCGCCGATGCGATAGTAATAAGAAGTTCTTTTAACATATTTCCTGCCCTTCCATTTTCAAAGCGCTTACGCTCAGCCCTTAAGCAGACGCTTAACAGTGTCGGTAGGCTGTGCGCCTTTCTTTATCCATTCCTCAGCCTTTTCCTTGTTGATGTTTACAACAGCAGGCTCTTTTGTCGGATCGTAATAACCGATTTCCTCGATAAAACGACCGTCTCTGGGATAACGGCTGTCCGCAACAACTACACGGTAGAACGGTGCTTTCTTTGCGCCCATTCTTCTCAGTCTTATTTTAACTGCCATTTTGTTTTACTCCTTTCTTGAATTTTTTATAAAAACGGATTTCCCGTTTTATTCTGTTTCATTTATCCGAATATGAACAACAGCGCAAATCCTACATCGGAAAACCGCCCATGCCGTTCATGTTCATAGGAAATTTCGGGAAGCGTTTTTTCTTTCCCTTGCCCGAAAATCCCATTTGCTTCATAACTTTCTGCATCTGGTCGAACTGTTTTAAAAGCTGATTTACTTCTTCAACGGAAGTTCCCGAACCTGAGGCTATTCTGCGCTTTCTCTTGCCGTCTATGATTGACGGCTTTTCGCGCTCGCGCTTTGTCATAGAGGAGATGATTGCCTTTGAATGGGGCATTTTCTTTTCGTCTATATCTTCGTCCTTGACTTTGCCCGCAACGCCCGGTATCATATTCAGCAGGCTTTTTATGTTGCCCATTTTCTCAATCTGCTCAAACTGCGCGTACAAGTCATTTAAGTCGAACTTGTTCTCTTCAAGCTTCTTGACGGTTTTAAGCGCTTCTTTTTCGTCAAGTGCGCTTTTCGCCTTGTCAATAAGCGTCAGCACATCACCCATTCCGAGTATTCTTGACGCCATTCTGTCGGGATAAAACGGCTCCAAATCGTCGGGCTTTTCGCCTATGCCCGCAAACTTTATCGGCTTTCCCGTAATAGCCAGCACCGTCAGCGCCGCGCCGCCCCTTGTATCGCCGTCAAGTTTTGTCAGCACAACGCCCGTTATGTCAAGCGCCTCGTTGAAACTCTCCGCAACGTTTACTGCATCTTGTCCCGTCATAGCGTCAACTACAAGCAGTATCTCGTGAGGAGAAGTTTTAGCCTTGATGTTTTTAAGCTCGTCCATCAGTGTTTCGTCAATATGCAGACGTCCTGCCGTATCTAACAGCACCGTGTCAAACCCTTGGTCTTTTGCGTATTTTATGCCGTGTTCGGCGATTTCAACGGGATTTCCCTGTCCCTCCTCGAAAACGTGCGCGCCGACTTTTTCGCCAACTATCTTCAATTGCTCAATCGCCGCAGGACGGTAAACGTCGCACGCAACCAAAAGCGGTCTGCGGTTTTGACCTTCAAGCCATTTCGCAAGCTTCGCACAATGCGTTGTCTTACCTGCGCCCTGAAGTCCGCACATCATAATAATGCACGGAGGTTTTGACGGGAAATCAAGCTTTGCGGTTGACGTGCCCATAAGCTCGATAAGCTCGCTGTGGACAATGTCAATAACCTGCTGTGCGGGCGTGAGGCTCTCCATAACCTTTGCGCCGACAGCTTTTTCGCTGACCTTGTTTACAAAATCCTTTGCGACTTTAAAGTTTACGTCTGCGTCAAGAAGCGCCATTCTCACCTCGCGCATAGCGTCCTTTATATCCTTTTCGGTGAGTTTTCCGCGGTTTTTAAGCTTGCCGAAAACATTATTAAGTTTTGTCGAAAGTCCCTCAAAAGCCATTATGCTCACCCCTTATATTCAAATTATACTTAAATTTACATTGCGTTTTCAATTTCGGAAAGTATTTCCGAAAGCCTTGAAATATTATCGTCGGAATTTTCGTCAAGGCTTTTCAAAATCTCTCTTGCCTGCGAAATTTTCTCTGTTACGAATTTCAGCCTTTTTGCGTTTCCCAGAATTTCTTCAAACTCCAGAAGCCGTTTTTCGCCTTTTTTCCTTGCGTCATTTGCGGCAGGGCGCGAAATCCCGCCCATTTCCTCGGCAATTTCCGACAGCGACAAATCGGAATTGTATTTTAAATCAACCGCCTCGCGCTGATTTTTCGAGAGCAATTCCCCGTAAATATCAAGCAAAAGCGCAAAATTTTCTTCCATATCCGCCTCTGTATCATAAAAATACTTTACACCGACAAGATGTATTATAACAGATACTTTCCGATTTGTCAAGGGGGATTTGTGAATTTTCTTAAAATTTTGAAAAAACCGCTTTTCAAAACTCGCGTTGTATGGTATAATTAAGGTGTATGTTTTACAGAAAGGAAAAAGTATGTCTAAAGCTAAAGAAATATTCTTAAAACTTTTGCCGATGCTTATTGTTCTTGTATCTACGGGAATATTTATGTTTGCGATAAAATTTGTTATCGGCATTTTCTATGATCCCAAAGACACGGTGTATGAAAAAACCTATGGGGAAGAAAAGTTTGTCGTTGTTCAGTGTTATCAGAACCCGTCAAGTCATTACTACGTCTACCCGGAGGGGTATGTGTTCAATGCCGATAACTTCAAAAATGTCGCGTCAGAACACGACAAATCCCACATAAAAGACGAGCCTATAGCCATTTTCACCCTCAACGAAACCCCGCTCAATATGGACAATACCGTTGTAAAAACGCTGATAAAATCAAGCGAACTTACGGCTATTCAATTCGGCGAGTTTGTGATTTACAGGCTTGAGGGGGAATACGGGGTGTTCGCGCCTTTGCGTGAATACAAGCAGAGCGCGACAAAGCGAAAGAACGATTTATATGTTGTACGGCAATTGCTGAAAAAAGAGCAGTACAAAAATTTCGACCTGCCCGAATGGGAGAGCGAAGAGGATTTTTTAAAACAGCTTGAACTTATTGAACTGCATCTTGACGCCGAATACAACGAGGATTTATAACGCAGTGAAAGGAGAAAAGTCTTGGAAAATTATCTTGATAAAATCAGAAATTTCTGCATAATCGCGCATATCGACCACGGAAAGTCAACTCTTGCCGATAGAATTTTGGAGCAGACCGAAACCGTTGCCCTGCGCGATATGGAAGAACAACTGCTCGACAATATGGACATTGAACGCGAAAGAGGAATAACCATAAAAGCGCGTGCGGTACGGCTTAAATACAAGGCTGACGATGGGGAGGAATACATCTTTAACCTTATTGATACGCCCGGTCACGTTGACTTCAACTATGAGGTGTCGAGGTCGCTTGTGGCGTGCGAGGGGGCGGTGCTTATTGTTGACGCGTCGCAGGGAATTGAAGCGCAGACGCTTGCAAACACATATCTTGCGGTTGAAAACGACCTTGAGGTTGTGCCTGTCGTAAACAAGATAGATTTGCCCTCGGCGCACCCCGAAGAAGTAAAGCGCGAAATTGAGGACGTTATCGGAATTGAAGCAATGGACGCGCCCGAAATTTCTGCAAAAATGGGAATAAATATCCGCGCGGTTATGGAAGAAATAGTAAAGAAAATCCCCGCGCCGAAAGGTGATATTTCAGCGCCTTTGAAAGCGCTGATTTTCGACAGCTATTACGACAGCTACAAGGGCGTTATCGTATATGTCCGCGTTAAGGAAGGCGAAGTGAAGCCCGGCGATAAAATCAAAATGATGGCTTCGGGCGCGGAATTTACCGTTGTTGAAACGGGATATATGGGAGCTACGGAGCTTGTTCCCGCAGGCGGTATAAAAGCGGGCGAAGTAGGATATATCGCCGCGTCAATAAAATCCATAGGCGACACAAAGGTCGGAGATACCGTGACAAACGCCGTAAATCCCGCAAGCGAAGCGCTGCCGGGATACCGCGAGGTAAGCCCCATGGTGTTCAGCGGAATTTACCCCGCTGACGGCGCGAAATACGGCGATTTGCGCGACGCGCTCGAAAAACTGCGCCTTAATGACGCGTCATTGTCGTATGAACCCGAAAGTTCAATCGCGCTCGGTTTCGGGTTCAGATGCGGATTTTTAGGGCTTCTGCATATGGACATAATTCAGGAGAGGATTGAGCGCGAGTATAACCTTGACATCATCACAACCGCGCCGTCTGTTGTGTACAAGCTCGAAATGACCGACGGCACAACGCGAATGATCGACAACCCCACAAATTACCCCGACACGTCGCTTATTGCGCAAAGCTATGAACCCATGGTAAACGCGCATGTCTACTCGCCGTCGGAATATGTCGGCAGTATTATGGAACTTTGCCAGAACAGGCGCGGAGTTTTCAAGGATATGAAGTATATTGACGAAAAGCGCGTTGATTTGCACTATGAATTACCGCTCAACGAAATTGTCTACGACTTTTTTGATGTTCTGAAATCAAGAACGCGTGGGTATGCAAGCTATGACTACGAGATGAAAGGCTTTGCGCCGTCTAAACTTGTGAAGCTGGACATTATGCTGAACGGCGAAATTATTGACGCGCTTTCGTTTATTATTCATGCCGACAGCGCATATGAAAGAGCGCGGAAAATGGCTGAAAAACTCAAAGAGCATATCCCGCGCCAGCTCTTTGAAATCCCCATTCAAGCCTGCATAGGCGGTAAGATTATCGCGCGCGAAACGATAAAGGCGCTCAGAAAAGACGTTCTCGCGAAATGCTACGGCGGCGACATAACGCGAAAGAAAAAGCTCCTCGAAAAGCAAAAAGAGGGCAAGAAGCGCATGCGTCAGTTCGGTACGGTTGAAGTACCGCAGGAGGCATTTATGGCGGTATTGAAGCTTGACGACGACTGATGAGAGGGATTTATATTCATGTTCCGTTTTGCGTGAAGAAATGCCCGTACTGCGATTTTTACTCGCTTCCGTTTTCACAGAGCAAGGCAGAGGACTACAAAAACGCCGTTGTCCGAAATCTTTCACGCTATAACGGCGAGCAATTCGACACGGTTTATTTCGGAGGAGGCACGCCCTCTCTTATGTACGGGCATATCGCACAGATACTGAACAGCATAAACCGCTCGGAAAACGCCGAGATAACTGTCGAGTGCAATCCCGAAAGCGCGGACGAAGATGTTTTAAACGCGCTTAAAGCGGCGGGGGTAAACCGTCTGTCATTCGGCGTTCAATCGCTTTGCGAAAACGAGTTGTCCGCACTTGGCAGGACGCACGGCGCAAATGAAGCGAAAAACGCTATACTGCTTACAAGCAAGGCGGGGTTTGAAAACATCTCCGCTGACATCATGCTTGGGATTTTAAATCAGACGAAAAGTTCTCTTGAAGAAACGATAAACGAACTTTGCGGACTGCCCGTGACGCATGTTTCGGCGTATCTGCTGAAGATAGAGGAAAACACGGTTTTCGGGAAAAGGTACGTCGAAATTGCCGACAAAATGCCGAGCGAGGACTTGCAAGCCGAGTTGTATCTCACGGCAGTTGATGCGCTTGAAAAACACGGACTAAAGCAGTATGAAATCAGCAATTTCGCTAAGTCGGGTTACGAAAGCCGTCACAACCTCAAATACTGGCGCGCGGAGGAATATGTCGGAATAGGTCCGTCCGCACATTCTTATTATAACGGCAGGCGTTTTGCCGTGGGGAGAAGTCTTGAAAAATTTCTCGGCAGTGAATTTCAGACCGAGGAAACAACCGAGGAATTTCCCGATAGTGAGGAAGAAAGGATAATGCTTGGACTTAGGTTAAGCGAGGGGATTGACGTAAACGAGAGGATAAAAGGCAGACTGAAACTTATCCCGCGGGAATATTACAACCTGTCTGACGGCAGGCTTTCGCTTACGCCGAGGGGGTTTCTGGTGTCGAACGAGATAATTGCGATACTGGCATAAAAAAATAAAGGGACGTCTTTTGAACGTCCCTTTTTATTTACGTTAAGTCAATTAACGTCTCTTCTTCGCTACAACTATCGCTGCGCCTGCGAGGGCAACAATTCCGACTGTCATCGCGATACCGCCGAAACCTGTGTCAGCGTTATCTTCCTTGTTGGTGCTTTCAAGTGAACCGTCGGTTGTAATAAGGTATTTGCTGAAGTGAGTTGTCTTGAACTCAATGCTGTCGCCCTTAACGGTTGCGTTCATATTTGTGTACTTGCCGTTGTCGTCAACATAGTATACATATAATTTATCTTCGCCCTTTAATGTTTCGGGAACGGGGATCTGAACGGTGATTTCGGTTGTGTTCTTGTCAAGAGAAACAGCCTTTCCGTCCTTATCCTTGAACGAGATGTCATATGTAACAGTCTTGTCGTTGGTATCAGTGTTCTTAACCGGTTCAACCGCAAGCGTTGCGTCCTTAAGTGTACTATCGGCAAGCGTCTTGGGAACAGAAACTTCTACATTATTTGTCTCGTTTTTGTAAACTTCGCTCTCGGTTGTGGTGGTGCTGCTGTCAGCAGGTTTGCTCTCATCGGCAGGCTTGCTATCAGCGGGTTTGCTGTCACTAGGTTCCTTGTCTGCGCTAGGTTTTGAGCTTGTGCTGCTGCTTGAGCTTGCAGGTGTTGTCGAGCTGGAGCTTGTGCTGCTGCTTGAGCTTTCAGGCTTTGTTGAGCTGGAGCTTGTGCTGCTGCTTGAGCTTTCAGGCTTTGTTGAGCTGGAGCTTGTGCTGCTGCTTGAGCTTTCAGG
>CANQOJ010000019.1 GCA_947625455.1 uncultured Clostridia bacterium
TGTGCCTGCCGTAGTGCCGTTGACGACGCAGATGAGGCTTTATCGACAGCCTGAAGTTTAATACCCTCCGTGATTTTTTTCGTCAATACAACTGTTCCTTTGAATGCCTTTTTGCAGACAAAAAACATAAGTATCGAAATTCCGACAAGCGCAATGCTTGCACCGAAATAAGCTATGCACTGCCGGAACATGCTTTGCGCGATGAAAACAACAGCGTATACCGCCAAATAAACCGCTCCTAACGCAAATATGACTTCAATTGCCCACAGAGAAACAAGCAAACTCCATACTACAATATAAGCGGAAATCATTATTACAAAAGCCGCAATCAAAAGAGATACCCACACGGGCGACGTCAATATCAGCAGAATTATCTCCCACGCTTTCAGTGCACGTTTTGGCTTTACGCTTTCTTTTACAAGCTTTGACAAGGGAATTTCGGACAGAATTTGCGACAAAACGCTTTCTACACTGCCTATCTCCGCGACAGCGTCCTCCTCCGACATACCCTCTTCTATTCTGTCGTCAATCATCTCGCTGTAAAATGACAAACGCTCTTGTATGTCGTCATTTGCGGGAAGTCCGTCTTTAAGCCGTGCAAGAAATTCCTGTTTATTCATTTTCCTCGTCCTCCTTTGTTACAAACTTATATATGGAAAGTATCTCTTTCCAGTCCTCTTTAAATTCCTCAATTCGCTTTATTCCCGTCTGTGTGATACGGTAATATTTTCTTAGTCTGCCCCCGTATTCTGCCGTCCTTACAGTCAGCATCTGCGCGTTTTCCAGTCGTTTAAGTATCGTGTATAAAGTTGATTCCGACATTTCTGTATACGGCTTTATATCCTTTATAATCTGATACCCATAGGATTCCTTGTCTTTTATTGCCGCCAGCACGCAAACGTCCAGCAAACCACGTTTTAACTGTATGTCCACGATATACCTCCTTTCGTCATATATATCATATCACGAAGTATTAAATTTGTCAAGAGGTTTTTGGCTTTTTTTAAAAAATTTTTTCTATTAGAAGCTAGAAATTAAGAAGCTAGAGGCTAGATAAAAGTAGGATTTTATCAGATTGTTTTTAAAATAAACGAGCGTAAGCAACCTGTTACGGTTGCCTACGCTCTGATAATTTAAAAACAATCTGATAACATCTGCGAAGCAGATACCTTTGCTGTTTACTTTACACTGTACATTGTATACTGACTCACCCGCGCATTTTTGCCTTTACGCCCTCAAGTCTGTTCAGCGCCTCTGCAAGCGTATCTTCCTTTTTGGCGAAATGCAGGCGGATAAGGTTGTTTACAGGCTCGCGGAAGAAACTTGAACCCGGCACCGCGCCGACTCCGACTTTTTCGGCAAGCTTTTCGCAGAACTCCAAATCGCTTTCATATCCGAACTCCGAAATGTCTATAAGCACATAATACGCGCCCTGCGGTACGGTGTGAGTTAGTCCTATTCGGTCAAGTCCGTCAAGAAACATATCCCGCTTTTTCGTGTACTTTTCACGCAAATCGCTGTAATATTCATCTCCAAATTCAAGCCCCGTTACCGCCGCTTCCTGCAACGGCGCCGCCGCTCCTACCGTCAGGAAATCGTGAACCTTTTTCGCTGTTTCAATAATATTCGCGGGCGCGATTATATATCCAAGCCGCCAGCCCGTTATCGAATACGTTTTCGACAACGACGAACAGGAAATAGTGCGCTCCCACATATTCGGCAGTGACGCGAAGTAAATATGCTCGTTCGGCTTGTATACAATATGCTCGTAAACTTCATCTGTTATCACAAATGTATCGTATTTTTCCGCAAAGTCGGCTATTATCTGCAGTTCTTCAAGAGTAAAAACCTTTCCGCACGCATTTGAGGGATTGCAGAGAATAAGCGCTTTCGGGTGCTGTTTGAAGGCATTTTCCAGAACGTCAGCGTCAAATTTGAACGCAGGCGGTACTAAAGGCACATAAATCGGCTCCGCTCCCGAAAGTATCGCGTCCGCTCCGTAATTCTCGTAAAACGGCGAGAATACTATAACTTTATCGCCCGGGTCGCAGACGGTCATCATTGCCGCCATCATTGCTTCGGTGCTTCCGCAGGTAACAACAATTTCGCTGTTTGCGTCGATTTTGCGCTTCATAAGGCGCGACTGCTTTCGGGCGAGCGCTTCGCGGAAATTCTGCGCGCCCCATGTTATCGAATACTGGTGAAAATCCTCTTTCGTCACCTCGGCTAAACGGTCGAGAATTTCTTTCGGCGGCTCAAAATCGGGAAATCCCTGTGACAAATTTACAGCGCCGTATTTCAGCGATATTCTTGTCATTCTGCGAATTACCGAATCGGTAAAGCCGTCTGTTCTTCGGGAAAGTTTCGGCATCTGTCTGCCTCCTTAAATCACATAGTCAAGCTTTCGCTCGTCGATAATGCGCCTTGATTTATGCTCCGAGCGCGTATCAAGCCCGCCGTCGGGGTGAACAACAACGCTGTACGGCTTTACGCCTATTCTTGCTTTCAGCGCGTCTGCAGTTTCTTTTGCAATTTCATCATCAGATTTCTGGTTGTCGGATTTCTTTTCTATCTCAACGGAATATTTGCAGGTATAATCCTTTTCAAAAACTCTTATAAGATATTCGCCTGTAATTCCCGACATATCGCGTATTACTGCCTCAATATCGCTTGGGAAAACATTTACCGCTGATACTATAAACATATCGTCTTTTCTTCCGCTTATATGTATTCTGCCGTGAGTGCGTCCGCAGGAGCAAGGCGTGTTGTCTATCCAGCCTATATCGCCCGTGCGGAAACGGATAAGCGGGCGGGCATGCTTGCGGAGCGTTGTAAACACAAGTTCTCCGACCTGTCCGGGTTCAAGAACTTCTCCCGTATGTATATCAACTGTTTCAACAAGAATGTGATTTTCCGCAATATGAAGTCCGTCTTTTGCCTCGCACATTGCCGCGCACGCTCCGAAAATGTCAGACAGTCCGTAAAAGTCGTAAACTTCCGCGCCCCACAAATCTTCTATCGCCTTTCTTGTAGCGTCAATTGAACCGCCAAGTTCACCCGCGACAATTATCTTCTTTATGTTCAAGTCCTTTTTCGGATCAATACCGCTTTTCAGAGCCTTTTCGCCGAGCTGCCATGCATATGACGGCGAAGTCCAGATTATAGTCGGCTGATAGGTTTTAAGCACGAACAGAAGTCTTTCGCTCGGCAATGTTCCGCCCCATATGCAGAGCGCGCCGAGGTTCTGCGCTCCGATAACGTCAGGTCCGCCGACATACAGCGAAAAGTTCAGCGCATGGACGTATCTGTCCTTTGGGCGCATTCCTATCTGCCAGAACCAGCGGCTTTCGGTGTCCTGAAACTCGTCAAAATCCTTTTTGGTAAACGGGCTCATTGTCGGCACGCCCGTAGAACCCGATGATGTTGAAATAAACACAACGTCCTCTTCGGGCACGGCGCATAATTCGCCGAGAAAAGAACCTTTGCCCTGGGTGTCGCGCTGGGTTTTCTTGTCGATAAACGGGAACTTCTGAATGTCCTTTAATGTTTTGATATCTTCGGGCTTAACTCCCGCTTCGTCAAATGAACGCTTGTAATACGGCGCGTTTTCATACGCGAACTTTACTATCTCTTTCAAATCTTCAAGCTGGCGTTTTTCCAGTTCTTCACGAGGCATTGTTTCAAGTTCCTCGTTCCAGAATTTGCTGTTTAAATCTCTGCTCATATGTTGTTTTCCTCCTGATTGAATTTACAATTCAGACTGTCGATAAAGCCTCATCTGCGTCGTCAGCAATATTGCAACAGCCACAAAGGCTAGTTGCAATATTGCTTCCTAGCATCTGAGGCTTTCTCGGCAGTCTGATATTTGTTTTTTAATGATAATTTTTGTCAATATACTCCCACTTTATGTCGCGGGAAGTTATTATCGTCTGAATATCCTCGTCCGTCAAATGACGAAAACGGCTCTGCTTTTTAAGATAATCGGCGGGGTTTGAAAAGCTTTTCGGACGGTAATTCAGTTTGTACTCTCCGTTTTCATATTCCGCAAGCACCCACAGTCCGCAGTTTACTATCTCCTTTGCAATCTCAACCGTTTCATCGGACGGTATTCCCCAGCCTGTCGGACAGGGCGCGATTATGTGTATGAACTTTGTTCCCTTTATCTTTGAGGCTTTTTCGACCTTACGCATGAAATCGTCGAGAAATCCCACGCTTGCCGTTGCGGCATAGGGAATATCATGCGCGGCGACTATCTCGAACATATTCTTTTTCGGTCGGAGATTTCCGCGGATATTTTTCCCCGCGGGAGTTGTTGTGGTACGCGCACCGAAAGGCGTAAGCGAGCTTTTCTGAATGCCCGTGTTCATATAAGCTTCATTGTCGTAGCAGATGTAGAGAATGTTGTCGTTGCGGTCGATAGCTCCCGACAATGCCTGCAATCCTATATCGGCAGTGCCTCCGTCGCCCGCAAAACCCACCGCATGAAAGTCGGTTATGCCCTGTGCGCGAAGTCCTGCTTCTATTCCCGTAAGCATTGACGCTGTTCCCGCAAATGTGGATATAATGGCATTGTTTGAAAAGCACAGCTGCGGGAAGTTGAACCCGACCGCCGACATACACCCCGCGGGAAGTACCGCGACAGTCCGCTCTCCCAGCACCTTAAGCGCAATCCTCACGGCAAGGCTTCCTCCGCACCCCGCGCAAGCCTTGTGTCCGTAGAAATATTCGTTTTCGTCAAGTGTTTTTGCGGTAATGCTCAAATCCTGCCGCCTCCTATTCCGATAAATTTCGTTTTTTGAGTTTCGGTTTTCAGTTCGTCAAATATTCGCTCAATTTCACTCTGCGCAATATCCTGCCCGCCAAGTCCGCCGATATAATCCGATACGGGGAGCGTAAGTCCCGCTTTTTTCAGCGCGGAATTTACGTTTGTATAAACCGTGCCCTCGTTTCCGAAAGAAATGTCTTTTTCCAAAACTGCCGCCGCTTTCGCGTTTTTGAGCGCCTTTGCAATTTCTTCATTCGGAAAAGGTCTTATGTACCTGAGCCTGAGAAGCCCGACTTTATCTCCCTTTGCCCTCAGCTTGTCAACGGTTTCGCGGACAAGCCCCGCTATGCTTCCCAAGGTGACAAGAACATACTCTGCGTCCTCCGTTTTGTAATTTTCAACAAGACCTGTGTATTCTCTGCCGAAAATTTTCTTGAACTTGCGCTCCGCTTCTGCTATAACGGGAACTGCCGACAACATTCCGAGATGTTCTTTATACTTAAACTGAGCGTTATATTCGGGACCTGCCGAGAATGCGAGGTTTTTCGGGCATGTGAAATCAAGCTTGTTTTTCGTTTCGTATCTCGGCAAAAACTCGTCAGCCTGCTCTGCTGTCGGCACATCAACCACTTCATAAGTGTGCGTAAGCACAAAGCCGTCAAGGTTTGCCATAAACGGCGTTGAAACGTCCTTATGTTCGGCAATATAATAACTCATAAGCGCCAAATCGAGCGCTTCCTGAGCATTTTCAGCGTATGCCTGTATCCACCCGCAGTCAAGAAGCGACAGCGAATCGCGCTGGTCGCCGTAGATATTCCACGGGAGCGCGGTAGAGCGGTTTGCGTTCATCATCACTATCGGAAACCGTCCGCCCGACGCGTACACAAGGCACTCCGCCATGTACAGCAGACCTTGTGAGGAAGTTGCGGTAAAGGCTCGCGCACCGACTGCTGACGCGCCTATTGCGCAGGATAACGCGGAATGTTCGGACTCAACGTGTATGAACTGCGAGTTAAGGCTTTTGTCCTCGACCATTTCGGAAAGCCTTTCGACAACAATCGTCTGCGGGGTTATGGGGTAAGCGGAAATGACCTGCACGCGCGCTAAACGTATGCCCTCGGCAAATGCTTCGTTTCCCGACAAAAACTTTCTCATTTCTCCGCCTCCATTTCAATTGCGCCGAGTTTGCAAGTCTTAGCGCAAATTCCGCAGCCTTTGCAGAAATCATAGTCTATGGCTATCTTCCCGTCCTGCCGGAAAATTACCCCGTCCGGACAGCAGAGGTAACACTTAAGACACCCGACGCATTTTGCCTTGTCAACCGTAGGTCGGACGTTTCTCCAGCCCGCGTTTTTACTTACAAGATACCCTGCT
Organism: uncultured Clostridia bacterium; assembly: GCA_947625455.1. Taxonomy (GTDB): domain Bacteria; phylum Bacillota; class Clostridia; order Oscillospirales; family Ruminococcaceae; genus CAG-115. The sequence goes on from CANQOJ010000019.1 coordinate 6,140, forward strand.
TCAAATGCTGTATATTCGGGGATTTCGGACAGCGTTTTCGGAACTTTTTCTCTAAGATACGGTTTCATTTTTCAGCTCCTTTCCGACTGTCTCAATTGTTTCTCGAACAGCTTCCGCGTTCTTTTTCTGCAATTTTTCGGGCATTCCTAAGAATATCGCGTTTTCAATGTCCTCAAGAGTGATTTTCGGAAACACCGCCGAAATTGCTCCGAGCATAACGGTGTTTGCGACGGGGAGTTTTGCCCTCTTTGCAATTTCATCCGCGTCAAATGCGACAATCCGCTTGTCGTTTACGGGTTTTCTTGTGTTAAGAAGAATAATCCCGCCGTCTTTAAGCTCGTCAAATGCCTTTTCCGAAAACAAGGTATCGTCAAGAAAAACGCTTATGTCGGCTTTCTTGATTTCACTGCGGTTTCCTATAGGCTTGCCGTCAAGCTTTGTAAACGCGCGCATCGGCGCGCCTCGGCGTTCGGGACCGAATGACGGGAATGAAAGCGCGTAGTTGTTTTCGCTTTTCAGCGCATATGCCGCTCCCAGAAGCCGTGCGGCAGTAAACGCACCCTGACCGCCTCTGCCATGCCATAAAATTTCTGTCATAATTCATCTCCTATCGTTTATAGCGCAGAAGAAAGCGCTGTAATTTGTTGAACAAAAACGAGATAACTACCACCACTATTCCTATAACCAGAAGCCCGACTATTGTTCTCTTATAGTCGCCGAAATCGGAATAGTTTTTGACGTAATAGCCCATTCCGCTGTTTGCGCCTATCATTTCAGCCGATGTAAGCAAGATAAACGAAACGCTTAAACCTTGATTGCAGCCGACGAAGATTTCCGAAAGCGACGCGGGAAGTATTACCGAAAACAGCATTGAAAATTTCCCGACATTCAATACTCTTGCGGAATCTATCACCCTTTTGTCAACATTAAGCACTCCGCTCATTGTTCCCGAAAGCACGGGCCAGAATGACGCAAGGAAGATAACGAAAACCGAAACGCTTCTGAATGTCGGCAAAAGGGCAATTCCGTACGGTATGTACACGATAGGCGGAATTGAACCCAGGAATTTTGAGATGTAAGTTGCGGCATTTCCAAGGCGCACGCTGTATCCTAAAAACAATCCCAGCGGGATTGCGATTACTAAAGCCAGAAGATAGCCTTGTGCGATAATTCCCAGAGAACTTCCGATATTCAGCAAAATCTTGCTTATGTCCTCAATGAATTGTTTAAAAACATCTCCGGGCGGAGGAAAAAGCGCCTTGTCGAGAATATCGGACTTTGCCGACGCTATCGTCCACAAAATCAAAAGCACATACAAAAACGAGATTATGTCCGAAAAGAGGTTGAAGCTATATCTTTTGCATTTACACAAAACTTTGGTTATAATTTTGGTTCATTAAGAGAGCCTAGATAATTCTTTATTTCTTCTATCTGAAAATTTCCTCGGCGTAATAATCCGAACTTTCGTTCCCCTGTTCAAATGAAAGGCAGGGGTAGGGTTCAAGTTCTTTTAAGCCTATGGTTTTGTTTTTCGCTAGAGGGTGACCTTTCCAGAGATAAACATAGGCTTTGCAGTCCACAAGGCTGTGAAATTCAAGGTTGTTTGCTTTCAATACCTTTGTGAGAAACTTTCTGTTAAAACCGCTTAGAAAAATTATGCCTATCTCGCTTTTCATGGTGTGAACGTCCTCTATGACTTCTCTTGTCTGTGTTTCGCGGACGGCAAATTCATATTCCGCGGTGTTGTACTTTTTCACAAGCTCAACGAAGCATTTTACCGCAAACGAATAGTGCTGTGATGAAATGCCGAATTTCTTCTTTACAGCGCCGTTTTTCCCGTAACGTTCAATAAGCTGTTCATAACGATAGTAAATTTCTCGTGCATAGGTGATAAATTCAATGCCGTCATTGGTAAGCGTCATTCCTTTCCCGCTGCGGTAAAACAATGTAACGCCGAGTTCAGCTTCAAGGTCGCGCACCGCGCCCGTAAGCGACGGCTGGGAAATGTACAGTTCTTCGGCAGATTTGCTTAAAGAACCCGTTTTTGCAATGGTCAAGATATAATGCAGTTGTTGTAAAGTCATAAAAATTCTCCTAGTTCCGCACTTGAAATTAAGCGGAATAAGTGTTATAATATATCCGAGGTGGTAATAATGAAAATTTCGACAAAAGGGCGCTATGCTCTGAGAATGCTTATCGACCTTGCGGAAAACGGCAATTCGGGGTATGTTGCGCTTAAAGATATTGCCGAAAGGCAAGGGATATCCAAAAAATATCTCGAACAGATTGTGCCCATTTTATGCCGCGGGAAAATTCTCAAAACAACGCGCGGTTTTCAGGGCGGATATATGCTGTCAGCGCCGCCCGAAAACTTTACGGTAGGGCAGATTTTGAGGCTGACAGAGGGCAGTCTTGCGCCTGTAGCATGTGCTGAATGTCCCACAGACTGCGAGCGCAGTAATGATTGCAAAACGCTCTGCATATGGCAGGGACTGAACCGCGTTATTAACGAATATCTCGACAATATAACGCTTTTAGACGCCGTAAATCAGAACATATCCGCTGACGAAATTTAACGCGGTTTTATTTGTACAAACCTTTTGTGAAATAACGGTCGCCCCTGTCGGGGAGAATTATCACGATATTCCCGACAGCGCCCGTATTTATAAGCTTTTTCGCCGCCGCAAGCGCACCGCCCGATGATGAACCTGCAAATATGCCCTCTTTTTTCGCAAGTTCCCTCGCGCAGTCAAATGCCTCGCTGTCGGTTATCTTTACGACTTTATCGACAAGCGACATGTCCATTGTATCGGCGATAAAGTCGTTTCCTATGCCCTCAATGTCATAATCGCCGTGTTCTCCACCGCCCATTGTGGAACCGACTGGATCGGCAAGCACGCCTGTGATACGAGGGTTTTTCTGTTTCAGATAACGCACCGCGCCCGTATATGTGCCTCCGCTTCCCGCTCCCGCAACGAAATAATCTATATTGCCGTTTAAGTCGTCGTAAATTTCACGCCCTGTTGTGTTGTAGTGAACAAGCGGGTTTGCCTGATTTTTAAACTGGTCAAGAGTTACCGCGCCTTTTATTTTATCACGCAGTTTTTTGGCTTCTTCTGACGCCAGCTTCATTCCTCCCTCACGGGGAGTGTTTATTATTTCAGCGCCTAAAGCGCGCAGGAGCGTTTGTTTTTCCTCCGAAAATTTTGTCGGAACAACAAATATTATCCGATAACCCTTGTTCAGCGCAGCGAATGCAATTCCAAGTCCTGTGTTTCCCGCTGTTGCGTCAACTATCGTGCCTCCCGCCTTTAACAGCCCTTTTTCCTCCGCGTCCTCTATCATTGCTTTGCCTGTCCTGTCCTTGACGCTCCCCGAGGGGTTGTAAAGTTCGAGCTTTGCGAAAATGTGCGCGTTTTGGACGGTATTGATATGCGTAAGTTCAACAAGCGGGGTGTTTCCGATAAGTTCCTGCATTGAATGATAAAGCATTTATTTTACCTCGCTTTCGTCAATTGCCCGCGACAAATCCGATATAATGTCGTCCGCGCTTTCAATGCCGACCGACAGCCTTATCAAACCGTCGGTTATGCCGACTTTCTGACGCGTTTCATACGGAATTGACGCATGCGTCATACTCGCGGGGTGGCAGATAAGGCTTTCCGCGCCGCCGAGACTTTCCGCAAGCGCAACAAGCTTTAATGACGAGAAGAACTTTTTGATGTCGTAATTTTCGTACAGTTCAAACGAGAGCATAGCGCCGCCGTTTTTCGCCTGCTTTTTGTTTATTTCATAACCCTGCGCGTCGGGAAGTCCGGGATAGTACACCTTTTTTACAGCCTTGTGATGTTTTAAAAACTGCGCTGTTTTCACGGCATTTTCAACGTGCCTGTCAAGCCTTACGCCGAGTGTTTTTATTCCCCTTATCAGCAAAAATGAGTCAAACGGTCCGAGAACTCCTCCCGTTGCATTCTGAATAAACGCAAGTCTTTCGGCAAGCGTTTTGTCATGTACAACAACTAACCCCGCGACAAGGTCGCTGTGACCGCCGAGGTATTTTGTCGCGCTGTGAACGACAATGTCAATCCCCTGTTCTATCGGTCTTTGAAGATAAGGCGTCATAAAGGTGTTGTCGGCAGCGGATAATGCTTGCATAATGCGGGCAGGCACAAAGCCTAGCCGCAGCACCGCTTCAGTGTTGTGCTTGCACAATACGTGCATATGGGGCTTTCTATACAGTCTGAAATTTGACTTTTTACACAGGCTGCTCAATAAGCTGACCTATCTCCTCATACTCCTCTTTTCCCATTAAATCAAAAGCGAGATAGTCGTCAAATATCTTGCATTTAGCGAAATTCGAGTGATACGCTCTGGCGAAAGAGCAAAGTTTTGCGGTCATGCTTTCCTGTAATTCAATCATAAAATTCCTTTCCGAAAATAAAAATCCCGCCCTTTTTTTGCAATCTTAATATGCAGAAAGAGCGGGATTTTCAGAGTTCGTTCATCAGTACCGTTTACTTCTCAAAAAATTCCCGCTTGTATTTTTACAGCAGCAACAAACGGGTGCAGCGATACCGCCGAAGTTTTTACCCTCGGTTGCCGATATTGCAAAAGCGGAAATTTTCGCAGTCATAACAGTACCTCTTTTATTTGGAAAACATCGGAGTCGAAAGATAGCGCTCGCCTGTGTCGGGCAAAAGCACAACGATTGTTTTGCCCTTGTTTTCGGGACGTTTGGAAAGTTCGGATGCCGCGTAAACTGCCGCGCCCGATGATATTCCCACAAGCAAGCCCTCTTTTCTTGCAAGCATTCTGCCCGTTTCAAATGCGTCCTCGTTTTCAACGGCGATTATCTCGTCATATACGGACGTATTGAGCGTATCGGGAACAAATCCCGCGCCTATGCCCTGGATTTTATGCGGACCTGAAGTTCCCTTTGACAGTACGGGCGAACCCGCAGGCTCAACGGCAACGACCTTGATTTCGGGATTTTTGGATTTCAGATATTCTCCGACTCCCGTAACAGTGCCGCCCGTGCCTACTCCCGCAACGAAAATATCGACCTTTCCGTCGGTATCCTCCCATATTTCGGGACCTGTAGAAGCACGGTGTGCGGCGGGATTTGCGGGGTTTGTAAACTGGCTCGGAATAAAGCTTTTCGGCGTATTTTCGGCAAGCTCGCGCGCTTTTTCAATTGCGCCTTTCATGCCCTTTGCGCCCTCTGTCAGGACAACTTCCGCGCCGTATGCTTTCAGCAGATTTCTGCGTTCAATCGACATGGTTTCGGGCATTGTGAGGATTATCCTGTATCCTCTTGCCGCCGCGACAGCCGCAAGTCCTATGCCCGTATTTCCGCTCGTAGGCTCGATAATGACCGAATCGGGTTTCAACAGTCCCTTTGCTTCTGCGTCGTCAATCATAGCCTTGGCAATTCTGTCCTTAACGCTTCCTGCGGGATTAAAATATTCAAGCTTTGCGTATATCTTCCTGTCTTTTCCTAGGCTTGAAAGCTTTAAAAGCGGCGTTTTGCCTATAAGGTCGGTTATTTTTTCATAAATCTTCATAGCAATTCTCCTTGTTTACCTATAATGCCTATCTGTATAGTAGATATTATAGCACAATATATAAATTTTGTCAATAGCTAAATATAAATTTTCACATATTTTTGATTATTTTATTTGCAGGTGACAGGAACGGGAAGTTCGGATATGCGCCGTCTTAATTCGGATTTTGAAATATTGCAGGCAAGGCAATTCGGGTTTTTATGACGAATATTTATTGTTCTTGCTTGCATTGACAGCGCGTTAATTGTCCACAATTTTCCCGAAAGCAATTCTCCCGCGCCCGTCAGATATTTTATACATTCGAGGGCTTGTATACTGCCGACTATGCCCGCAATTGCGCCTATAACTCCGGCTTGTGAGCAATTCGGAACATCCGTTGGAATGTCCTCAAATACGCACCTCAGACAAGGCGCATTTTCGGGAACATACGTCATAACCTGCCCGTCAAATCTTAAAATCCCGCCGAAGCAAAACGGCTTATCCAAAAGCACGCAAACGTCGTTTATCAGAAATTTGGTTTCAAAATTGTCCGAGCCGTCGATAATGAAATCATATTCGCTTATCAGATTTTCGGCATTTTTCGGCGTAAGGCTGAAAGGATACGCCGTGATTTCAATTTCGGGGTTCAGCGCAAGCAGGGTTTCTTTTGCGGAAAGGGCTTTGTTTTTTCCCTCAAGCGAAGTTTTGTGGAGGATTTGGCGCTGAAGATTTGAAATGCTCACAACATCGCCGTCAATGACTCCAAGCCTGCCGACTCCCGCGCCCGCAAGATACAGCGCGGCAGGTGAACCCAGACCGCCTAACCCGACAATAAGCGCCGAGGAGTTTTTCAGCTTTTGCTGACCTTTATCGCCTATTTCGGAAAGAATTATCTGGCGGTCATAACGCATAAGTTCATTATCGGAAAGCCCGTCAAATCCGCGCGCGAGCCATTGTCTATAGCCTCCCGCAAGGCTTTTTGCGTTAAAACCTTGCTTCGTCAGCTTTTCGGCAAACTCCCGGCTTCTTTCACCGACAGCGCAGTACAAAATTATTGCCTTATTTTCGGGCAGGCAGTTGAAAACGTCCTCCCACAGCACGGCGTTTGGAATATGCCCGTTTTCAAACGCAGTCCTCCCGCGAATGTCAGCTAAAATATACCCGCTTTCATCAAGCTGTGAAAGTTCCTCCCAAGTTATCTCAACAACGTTCATTTGGTCAATGTCCTTAATTCTTATATACTTAGTAGGTTAATTACAAATTTAATTATACTACAATTATTTGGATTTGTCAAGGGGAAAGAAAAGATTTTTGGAATTATTAAAACAATGGCTAAAGCAAAAACCCGCCTGCGAACTGCAAACGGGGCTTTTACGGATAGTACAACACCTATGTTCAAGAACGGAGATAATTTATTCAAACCGTAACGAATCTGTAACTTTGATATTAGCGGCATAAATGCTCGGAACAAAACTGCTGAACAACGCTTCGATAAGTCCAACTGCAACAGGCAATGCAAGCTTATAAAGCGACACGTTCACCTTAAATGAAATAAATAATTTTTCCGCGAGATATATCTCTGCGCCCTTACAGCAGTAATAAGCAAGACAAACGGCTGTCACCGAAACAAAAAACGCAATTATAAGCATTTCAAAAATAAACTGAAAAACAATATCGACCTTGCTTGCTCCAAATGCCTTTCTTATCCCTATCTCCGAGATACGTTCCTTTACCGAAAAAAATGTTACGCTCATTATGCTTATGCCTGAGATAACGCAAAGCACTGTCATGATGAAATTGAGCAGACTTTTTGTATTTGAAAGTTCTTTTTCAAGATCGGATATAAGAGCCTCTCTTGTTGAAATATCAAATGCGCCGCCTTTTTTTGCGTTTAACAGCGACATATATTCCGCCTTGTCCGCAAAATCTTCATAATCTTTGCTGTTATCAAATGAATAAATAAAAAAGCTTTGTACAGCGCTGTCGGGAAACCATTCAGAAATCATGTTTATCGGGCAATAAACCGATACTTCCGTAAAGATATTGCTTTCGGCAATATTATCCAGATCCCTTTTCAATGACAATCTGCGCTGTTCGGATACATAAGAATTTTTTACAACGCCTATTATCTGGGCTTGTATTTTCTGCATTTCTTCGCCATTGTCCTGTGCAGTCGACGAACCGCCCGTTTTACCGCCTATTTCTATGGATTTCCCTACCGCGCTTTCATCAGGACATATCAATTCCGCCGTAAATTCGTCAATTATAACTACCGGAGAATTTTCTGCAAGATCGTTTGAAGAAATAAACCTGCCCTCAACAAGCTGCGCTTTTTCGGGAAGATAACCCTCGTCACAAATTATGGGAAGAATCATATTTGTCCTGGTTATTCCGTGAAAACGAGCCATAACAGTAAGGTATGTACTGCCGTGTACAGGGACGGATAAAACAGGAACATTATCGCTTGTCACAATGTCTTTTACAGGCGTCTGAGAAACAATTTCCGACAATGATTCTTTGATATCATTATTGTTTTCGGGCGATGAAATCACCGCTGTATACTCTGCTGTTTCACCTACAATTTTAAGTCTTTCGTTGTAGTAAGATTCAGATACGATAATACCTGCTGGAAATAAAAACACCGCGACAAAAATTCCTGCGGATGTAAGTATAAGCCTTATTTTATTCACTGATGACATCAGCATCAGATGCCTGAAATAAAAAGCAATTTTTCTCAGCATAAGCGAAACGAACCTTTCTCCAGAGCATAGACTTTTTCAGCCCCAAACGACAGATGAAGATTATGCGTCACAACAATAACCGATGTTCCTAAGTCAGAAATTTTCTTGAACGCGCTTATAACAAGCTCTGCGTTTTTCTCGTCAAGATTTCCCGTTGGTTCGTCCGCAATGATAAGTTTCGGTTTTTTTATCATTGCACGGCAAATCGCTGTTCTCTGCTTTTCTCCGCCCGAAAGCAAAGCAACTTTTTTGTCTTTCAGAGCAGTTATATTCAACTCATTCAGCAGTTCGTCCATTTGAGCGTACAAACTTTTATTGACAGGCTTGTCGTTATACATAAACGGCATAAGGATATTTTCTTGTACGCTTATGGATTCTATCAGACAATACGCCTGAAACACGAAACCGATATCCGCCGCGCGCTGTTTGTAATACGAGTTTAGTCTGTTTTTATAAACAGGCGCTCCGTCAAACAAATATGTTCCCTCTGTGAAACTGTCAAGAAGCCCTACAATATTCAAAAACGTGCTTTTGCCGCTGCCCGATTCTCCTGTTATTGCCGCTATCTCGCCTTTTTCAAGAGAAAAATCAACGCCGTCAAGGACATATCTTTTGCCTGTGTATGTTTTTCGTATTTCGGACATTTCTATAAGCTTATTCATTTTCAAAATGCTCCTTAAGCTTTGAGCCGGTATTATCTATCTGTTCAACAAGTATGATATCATTTGCCGATAAGCCTGCTAATATTTCCGCATACTCAAAATTACTGCCGTCCTGTTCAACGGTAAATAATTGTCCTACTGTAATTTTACGCTGTTCAGTGCCATTATTTGTTTTTACATCAGCAAAATAATCCTCGCCCTCGCGGTAAACCGCATTTCTTGACACATACATTCCCGCTTGTATTTTATCAATTGTAAAAACGATATCCGCCGCTGTTCCCGGACGCACCCGCGCGGGAAGAGATATGAGAACATTTACTTTGCCGTTTGATATTTCATATCCGATATCCGTAATTTGCGCCTGATAACTTTTACCGTCAATAATAACTTCAGTCGGCGTATCATATGTAATATCCGAAATTCTATCGCTTCCTATCTGTACCGCAATAAACAGCTTGTCGTAATTTAAAAGCGTAAGCACCGCCGAGCTTTCGTTTTCTTCGCGGTTATACTCAATATTAACAAGCTGAGCATTAAACCCTATCTGTTTTTCCGCACCCTTGAACTTATACAGAACATCATCGGGCGCAATAATATCGCCTTTTCTTTTAAGCAATTCAAAATTTTCGGAGTTTATTCCCTCTACAATGATTTTTTCTGTATAGATTTCGGGAGCGTTTGAAATTACTTCTCCGCTTGTTTCATAGGTATGCAGTATTTCTCCGCTTTGAACGCGGTATTCAATTGTCATTACAGGAACATCTGATTTGCTCGTTTCGTCTGATGTTTTGAAAACTGTCGGATCATTCAGATAAATTACACCAAAAATAAGACCGCAGAAAAGGATAACAAGCATTGTGCTTAAAAATATATTCTTTTTCATGTTTTCAGCTCCGACACTTATTTATCAATTACTTCGTCAATAAGCCTGCAAAGGTCATCATAGTTTCCTACCGCCTTTATAACGATAAAATCTTTAAGAATTCTTTTACCCTCTTCACCGCTGTACGAAAGCACTGCATCAGTCATAAAATCCGAATAGCTATTGTATTCTCCGAAGCTTATGCCGAAATCAATTCGTATACTGCTGTTTGCTTCTGCGGTTAACGGGAATGCTTCATCTATCGCACCAACGCTTACCCCGTTTACATAAACCTGAGAATTTTCAATATTGAGATAATCGCTGAACTCAAATTTTTCAATTCTGGCTTTTTTGTCTGTACTGTAATTAAATGACGCTGTTTCAATATTCTTTCCTTGTGAAAAGATGATAAAAGGAACGTTTGTTGAATAAACAGATTCGCAATTGTACAGTTCATTATCAGAAATTATACGAAGATTTATTCTGCCGTCAAGGTCAAGCGTAACTTTCTCATTATCCACCAGAAAATTCATTTTATTTATCTTTATTTCCTTTTCCGGCGACAAACCCCAAAAATCAAAATAAAATCCGATAGCCGCCGCTCTATATCCGTTGTATTCCTTGTTAAAGGGATAAAGCTCTTCCGTTTTTTCAAGCAATGCGTCTAAATTATGATCGTCAAATCCGACAAATTCTACCTTAGGCTTGTTACCTTTATACAAGTATATCAACTGAAATCCAAAGCTTTCGCCGACAGTCTGCGTATTACACCATATCAATTCGTTCAGAAACTTTACTTCGCTTTTCCCCGAAGAACTGCACGACGGAAACGAAAATACCGCGATAGTTATAATTGATAAGTATAAAATAATTTTTTTCATAGTAATATCCTCTTGTGATAAAACAATTTTTTCAGGCTAGCCATACTATTGTTTTATCACAAGAGGACTTCATTTACAATAGGTTTTCGGTGAACGGCGGCTATTTGGCGGTGAACGGTAAAAGAATTACAGATTTTGGGAATTATAGGCTTTGTTGTTCTGTTTCAGTCGGAATCAGGAAGTATCAGTTCTGCTTCAAAATATGTATCAGAACATTTATAGGTAAGTGTTCCGCCGTTTTTCTCCGCGCATATTACGGAGTTTTTAGTTCCAAATCCATGTATGGTCTTATCCTTCTTATCGGTCGATAAAACGTTGTCAACAATCTCGACTTTATGGTCAACCGAGTTTTTTACTGTAACATACAGATAATCCCCCAGCTGTTTTACAGAAATCTCTACTTCCTTTTTTTCTGAATTTTCCGCGGCGGTAAAGGCGTTGTTGAACAAATTATAAAAAATAGTGCATATATCGGTATTGTCCAGGCGGACAGCGGAGGGCATTTTTCCTATGATCTCAACCATAACATCGGGATATTTATCTTTTTCGTCCTTTAAAATTGCACTTATCAAGTCGTTTCCAAGCTGTAATTCGGGGCGCAGTTCAAGAACAGCCGCTCCCATCTTATCAAAATACTCTCCCAGTTCGTCATACTTTTTATCCTTAAAAAGCAATCGCATACAATTTAAGTGATTGTTTATATCATGCCGGAATTTCTTTGTTTCCTCCTCCTTATTGAGCAGCATTTCATAATACCTTGCCTGACTTTCAACAAGCCTTTCGTTTATCTCGGAAATTTTTTTAAAGCGGTTTTTTGATATATTATCGGCAAACAGAATAATCGCAGTAAGCAGAAATATTATATTTCCCGCCGTCAGTGACAGCGACATTATTTTCTTGATACTATCTTTTTCCGAATCGTATAAAAATGCCGAGACATACATCAACAGAGAAATTTCTCCAAGCAGGATAAGTACAAGATATGTTTTTTTCGTACTCTGAATGTCGATATATTTTTGTTTTGACGAAATTGATTTGACAATGCAGGAGACAACAAGTATCGTAATGATGTTGAAGCTGTTTGCTATAATGTTGTAGACGGGATCGTAGGCAAGCTGTAAAAATGACATATCTTTAATGAACATAAGCCAGATGGCAGTAAAGAACATATCCAGGATATTTATGCCCATATCGGCAATTATTGTATAAAGTATACGGTGGTTTCCTCTGATAATAAATATCGTCAGCAGCACACTGACAAACATCTCTATCGGCATATCCCGAATAATCTCAAGTTTTAAACTTAATGCAGCAAATATCATTAAAACCGCAGCAGCGCCCAATGAGAAAGCAGCTATTCTTTTCGGGGATCTTAATTTAAATCCTAAAATAAATATCATTATCGGCATAAGCTTTGCAAATTCTATAACAGTACCAAGCGCCGCATACGAAAAAACGCCCAAAAAATCCATACTACATTACCCTCGCATATTTTCTTATATAATCAAAAAAAGCGTTTCTGAAAGGCACGATATTTCTGCGGGAAATATCGAGCTGACGCTGCAAACCTTTAACCGTTACTTTTCTTTCCGTCTTTGGTTATATTTGAAACATACAAAAACGACACAATAAAGGATTTGTGTATCTGAAAGAAATGCTCGGTGCCGACCTGAGTTTTCCAAAATTTCAGCGGTTTATCGGTATCATAAACATTTCCTGTTCTGGCATAAATATATGTGCCGTCGCCATAGGCTTCAATATAAACGATATCTGTAAGTTTAAGATAAACGGTTTTTCCGCTTCTGTCAGACAGCAGTATATGCTCTGTATTCATCAATTCCTTTTTCACTTCCGAAAATGCCTCGTTGAATTTCACGCTGTCAACAGGCTTGTCAAGAAAACGAAAAGCCTTTACTTTAAAAGCGTCCGGCATAAACTCCGTGTGACTTGTAAGGAAAATTATCATTCCGTCATATTTACGCTCACGCAGTGCAGAAGCTGTATTTATCCCGTTTATCCCCGTCATTTCAATATCGAGAAAAATAACATCAAATTCTAACGAGGATCTCAGGAGGTCCTCTCCAGAAAAAAATTCCGAAATTTCGCATTGTTCGCTCTGATCACGAATTTTATCGGCAACATCTTTGACAAACACCTGCTCGTCATCGCATACTGCAATTTTGTATATCAATCTTATTTCCCTCTTTCTTGCCGATTTTAATTATCGTTTTGTACGGTTGACTATATTATATATCATTTCGAGAAAAATTGCAATAGTTAAAGCCTATTAGAAGCAAGAGGTTAGAGCTTAAACTCTAACCTCAAAAACCTTATCTGAGAAAAACACCAGCACATTTTTACGGTTTAACGTCTCAAATCAACGCTTGAAACGTTATCGCTGCCGGTAGTGCCGGCTGAAGCGGATAATGAAATTCAAAACCCGTTGATTTCAATCCACGCTCCGCGCGAAGCAGAACGACACAACCGCAGAATTGTAAACATATAAGTATAGTTTATTTCAATCCACGCTCTGCGCTAAGCGGAGCGACAAATCACCGTTCATAACATAAACGCACCCGCGAATTATTTCTATTGACTATTGTCACCGCATTTGTCAAACTCCTCTTTTATGCTCGTCTTTTTTATTTCGAGAAGTTCGCTCAATATAAAATTGCTTTTAAGTCCCTTTTCGGTAAAGCCGTCCCGCACCCAGCTTTCATATGCTTCAAGATACTCGTAGGTTTTGTAATCAAGCCTGCGAATGTCGGTTACAGCTTTATTTTCACGGTCAAAAATTGCCGTAAATCCGTAGTCAATAATCCCCGCATCGTTGCGCATAAAGCCGAGTACATAGCAAACGCCCGTTTCCGTATCAAATTCAATG
>CANQOJ010000020.1 GCA_947625455.1 uncultured Clostridia bacterium
GTTCGCCGTCGGAAAGACTGCGTTCCAGTTCATCAAGCATAAGTTCGGGTATACACTCTTCCGCAAGCGCGGCTGAATCTTCCCACCCCACATCTAACCAGCTGATATACCCTCCCGCTTTAGACGAATAGCTGTAATAATCTGCGGAAAAAGGAAAATCGGTGTTCGACTGATTAAAGTATTCAAGACTGCTTAATATCATCAGCGCTTTTATAGAGTTTTCATAATCTTCGCTGTTTTCATCGGTAATGTTAAATTCCTCTATGTCGTCGGTTATATGCATAGCCTTGTATTGCTGTGAGATGACTTCAAGGCTTGAAACCATATGGCTTGCCTGCTGATATAACAGCATAAACATACCTAAAGCGCACACAATTAAATTGAACACAAACAGCGCCACTACGGAGTTTGCCGCAAATCTAAGAATTGACTTTCCCGAAACTTTAACGCCGAATATTGCAAGCCCTATAATCCAAACCGCCGCAAACCCCGCCGCCGCAAGACCTATGCATTTGAAGATAAGAACGGGTATGCTGTCGGCATAGAGAAACTCTGTGCGGACGCCGCTCACGGTATTTACAAGTGCCGAGCCGCCTGCAACAATAACGGGCGCGCCGTTTTCGGAATAGAAACTTAGTATATCCTTTTCCTTAATGCCGTTTATATCCAAAGTCCTGCGAATGTCGGGGCAAGGCTGTTGCTCGCCGTCTGCGTTTATTATGTAATATTCGTTTTCATTTGCATTACAGCTTATAAGCGTACCGCCGCTATACGGGAAAAGTCCCTTATATGCGCCGTTCATACGCTTTCCGTCAACGATCAGATCGCCGAAGTAGCCAAGCTGGGCAATAGTATCGTCTAAAAGAATGAAGTCCTCCGAATTTATAAGGTCGGGAAATTTATCCTCTGCAACAGTTTCAGAACCTCCGCTGAATTTCAGTTTATACAGCTTTTCATTATACATTTCGTCCAGAGCCGAAACGAAAAAACACACATCTCCGTTTTCAACGCGAACCTTGATGTTGTCCGCAGTTACGTCCGCGCCGTTTCTTTGGGCTTCTATCAATTCAATAAGTTCATTCTGCACCGCCGAGAAAACGGGCAGCAATTTCCCTCGGCTGAAATCCGCTATGCTTACTTCGTAAACGGGAACGGTATTTTCGGGATCGGTATAACTGCTGATGTAATATATCTTTCCCCCGTCCTCGCATATGCTTATGGGAACATAGGTTCTGAGTTCGTTGTTTTTAAGTTCTTGTATATGTTCTGTTGCTATCTCGCCTTTTAAGCGGTCGTTTTCTTTGAGATACAGAGAGATTGTGGAAATGTTTGACGACACTATGACCGTGCCCTCGCTTGTTGATACTGCAAGGCTTATATCGTTTAACCCTCTGATAAACCCGCCTGTTATGTATAAAACAATGCCGACCGCGCCCAACAAAGCGCCCAGAATATTAAGCAATTTTTTGTTCACGATCCGCACCTCTTTTCTCTTTAAATGTTTTATCCCTTTAAGGAACGTTTATTGTCGCCTGTCCCGCCATATTTATCGAAATTACCCCGCCGTATGCGCACATAAGCTTTGAGGAATTGTTCAGCGCAGGATTTCCGCCTATCATCACTGTCGGCGAACCCGGCGCCCACGGCGCGGGAATTACGGGGATACACGGCATAGGCGTCAATACTCCCAGCGCCGCTGCTGTAGCCGCCGCTACCATGGGATTTGCGGGATTTGAACACATTCCGAACGGGAGTATGTTTACAAAAGGCTTGTTGTCCATAATAGTTGCCGCCGCCATGATATTCATAACCTGCGACTGCGGCAGTACATTAAGCACTGACGGCGCCGCGCCGAATGCGCACTGAATAGCCGCGCCCCCGCAAACCAACATTCCCATTTTACCGCTCCTTGAAATTATACTCGTTTTCCGGCTGTTTAAGTTCAACCGTCCTGCTTTTTCCTTTGTAAATGACAACGGCAGTTTTATACACGCCGCGCACCGCCAGAAAATATTCTCCGCTCCGATTTGGCGCAACTTCATACATAACGCCTAAATTGCTGTTTATTCCCGCGTCATTTTCGAGCGGGCGCGAAAGTTCAAATTCAGCCGAGGAAAGCTGTTTTATACCATATCCCGCGCCGTCTATCGCAAGTTTTGAGTTTGTACGCAAAAGCATTTCGGAAAGGTATGCGCTTATTTTACGTTCGCCTTTTTTGTACTCGCCCATAAGTCTTGCGTCAAGAATATCAAGCGGGAATATAACTTCAGCGTTGCCGAATGTATCGTCAAATCTCCCGAAAAGCTTAGTGCAGGCGCTGTTGAATTTATAGCTTCTTGACGGCATAAGCGTTACTTCAACTGTCTGACAGCGCTCCGAAGTTTCAAGCCGAAGCGTTTGACTTATATAATTACCGCCGCCTGCCGTGATTTCATACTTTCCGTCCGAAAGTCCGTAAAACACCAGACACCCGTCTTTTTTCAGCGCGCGTTTTCCGTCCGAAGTCACGGCAAATACCGCGCCCGCAGGAGTTTCGCCCGTATATCCGTCAATCGGCACAATGACAAAATTCACCTTTATGCTTATAACGTCCATAAATTAACTCCGTTTCGTTCCCGCGCCGATAGTAATATCCGTAACACGCGATACCTTTTCGGTATTGAGCGACTCGATAATTACCGCCTTTGCCTCGACAAACACCGATGTTCTATAGCTTTGCTCGGCATTCCATATCCGCTGTTTTTCTTCCGAGTTCGGGAAAACCGTTTCAAGTTCTATCGGTTCGCTTGTGTCGGTGAAAATGCGGTTGTTGTCGTTTATCGCCTGAATGACTTTTCCGAACAAAAGCTGTTCCTGCTCTGCCAAAAACTTTATGTCCGTCTTGAAATACGGCGTTATCATATAAAACAAGTCAAGCACAACAGGCGGGTGTTTCTGAAGCATTAACCCCTCTATCTGTTTTCCGCTTAGCCTTAAACTTTCCGACAAGTCCATATTGTACAAGTAAATCCCAACGGAAAAATCGCCGTGGTCTGCGGGTGAACACAGCCCCACATCTTCGGGTTTAGCCACAATATCGGGAATGATTTTCCCTCGGATAAGTTCCAAAAGCGCTTTGCTTACATCATATATAGCGGTGTATTTCATTAAAACTGCATCTCCGTTTATTGTATTTTTTCAGTCGGGGTACAAGAATTTTCCGTTTAAAAATGTTCCTGTTCTGATAAGAACTCCGTTTTCATCATAAATTGAACCCTCGCCGTTAAGTTCTCCTTTAAGCACTCCGCCCTCATAGCGTTTAACTCCGCTTGTTCTGTCGTATATAACGCAGTTTCCGTACGGCAAACCCTCGGCGAAATCTCCCTCAATGTACTTTATTCCGTTAGCCTCGTTATAGAGTATTCCCTTTCCGTGATATTTTCCCATTTTGAACTCGCCCGAATATATAAGGTTTCCAGTCTTAGCCGAGAATTTATCTCCGCTTCCGTTATAGACATTTTCGGCAAATGTACCGCTGTAAATAAGCTTTCCGTTTAAGTATACCTTTCCGCTTCCGCTTTTTACTCCGTCCTTAAACTCGCCGTCATACAGTTCAACAACTCCGCCCGCATAGTAGGAATAAAGTTTTCCCGCACCGCTGTACAGTCCGCCCGCAAATTCTCCGCTGTATTCAATATCGCCGTTTTCATTGTAGAGTGTGCCCGCGCCGTTATATTCTCCGTCAGACACCGCGCCGACATATTTGAGTTTACCGCTTGGGTAATACTGCTTTACAGTGCCTGCGCCCGCGGGTTCGCCGTTTTTAAACTCACCGCTGTAGATAACTTCGCCCGAAGATGAATACAACGCGCCGTTTCCGCTGTACAACCCGTCCGAAAATTCACCCTCGTAGCAAATGCCGCCGTTTTCAAAATAGAGTTTTCCAAATCCCGAATACTTGCTTTCCGAAATCCCGCCCTCGTATTTTACTGCATTTGAACTGCCGTAGTAAATCACGGCGTTTCCGCTTATAAATTCATTTTCCGAGAACTCTCCGTCATACACGAGAACTCCGTTTTTGTATTCCTTTCCAACTCCCGAACGCTTTCCGTCCGCAAAACCGCCTTTGTACGCAAGCGCACCGCTGTCGTAAAATTCACCCTCGCCGGAATAAACTCCGTCCTCAAATGTTCCCGAATACAAAATCTTTCCGTCAGAAGAGTACAATTTTCCCGTACCCGAAAATTTCCCGTCCGCAAATTCTCCTATGTACTCGGAATTGCCGTTTTCATAGAACATTTCGCCGTTTCCGCTGTACAGATTTTCGGAAAACTCACCTTTGTATTTTATCTGACCGTTAAGGTAATATTCAACGCCCTCTCCGCTGTAAAGTCCGTCGGCAAATTCTCCCTCGTAAACGAGATTTCCGCAGTAATCGTGCAGTGTTCCCTTTCCGTTTATACTGCCGTCAGCAAGTGTCCCCTCGAAAATTACCGAACCGCTGTCGGACAACAGCCGTACTTTTCCGTTATAACCGTCCATAGCGTCGGTAGAGAGATAAATGTCTTTTGTGAACAGCTTTGAAACCAAAAACGGCACAAGGAACTTTACTATCGCCGCCGCCGCTAAAATTACGGCAACTGTTATTATCAAAACCAAAAGCTTTGAAACGTAAAATCTTCCGAATGAAAAATAGTCTTTAGTGGATTTTGGGCGGCTGTTTTTCAGGTCTTTTTCCGCGTCTGCGACAAGGCTGTTGACTTCCTTGTCAATGGTCTGTATTCCGAGCGTTCTCCTTAGTTTGCGCCCTACGCCCATAACAGACTGCTCGGCTTTGCGCTGCATTGAACGCGAGGCAAATTTTACTGTTCTTGAGAGATTAAAGCTGTTCTGAAATTTCATTTTACCGCCCTCCTTTCCTGTTGTTATATTGCAATTTATTTGCGGTATTCTTCTATCTTAACATTTCCTATTTGCTCGTAAATCCCGCCGCTGTCAGGTTTTTCCGAAAACAGCGCAAGAACAAGCGTAAATACCGCAAGTCCCAACACCGCCGCGGCAATTACGAACTTCGCCGCTTTTGCCGCCTTTAGTCCTATGCGCTTCATTTTCTGCCTGCGCGTTTCGCCCAGTCCCATTGACGCAAACGGCTCAACGCACTGTTCATATCGGCTGAAAAGTTCCATAACGTCCGCGGGCGGGGATTTTTCTATGTCAGCGCAAAGGCTTTCTATTGCCGCTGTGCGCTTTGAATGTACGACGCTCTCAAACGCTTTGCGCAGTTTTCCCGCAAACGCCTCGGAAAAGTCGTTGTTTCTGATACTCCCGCTGAATAAAGAATGCAGTTCATAGCGGCATTCGGGATTGCCGTCAGACGTAACGCCGACATTGTCATGTTCAATCAAATCCGCGGCAATATCCTCAGGCACGCCGTGAATGCACAGCGCCGCCAGCATATCTCCGAAAAAGCGCACCTTTCCCGCTTCATTTGTATCCTCGTCCGAATAGAAATCTGCAGTTTCGCTGAGTTCATGATAAAAAAAGGCAATTACTATATCGTCTTTATATGTGAACATCTCGGCAAGACCGTCAAATTCGGTTTCCGAAATGCTCTGAAATCTCCGGCAGACAAAGCTTTTAAGCTCCTCGTCAATTATAAGGTAGAGAATGTAATCCTTCCCGCCGTTTCTGCATCTGTAAGCGCAGAAACGCGGATTTCTCTCCGTTAAATTTACGACTTCATATGTCCGCGAAATGCTTTCCAAAATCATTATATCACACCCGTTATGGCTTTACAACAATATAAGCCGACGCAAATACGCTTTCATCGTCAGCGCAGACCGCTCTTATCTTAAATACGCCGCTGTGATTTGGCGCGGTGTAACAGCCGTTGTCGTCAATACTGCCGCCGTTTTGACTTACGACAGACCACCTTATCCCGCAAGGCGGGAGGTTTATAAACCTGACGGTGAAGTATGCGGATTCTAAGATGCCGAGCGTTTTCGTGCCGTTGTCGATTATTATTCTCCTGTCAGCCGCCGCTTCATTTTCGCGCCGTTTTACCGCCGTCCAGTGAATTACCGCGCTGTCTGCCGCCGCAGCTTCAAGAAGCCTTATGCCTATCTTGAAAGTTCCCGTCTGAGAATTTACTCTGACGGCAATTTCGGCTTTTATCCCGCTGTCGCCCTCATCAAAAATCTCCGACGAGCCGTATACAAAACTGCTGTCGTTTACATTTTCATCGCGTATCCCCGCTATAACCGCAACGTTTCCTAACCCTAACCCGTGTGAAATTTCCCCGGAGAAAAAACGTTTCCCCGCTTTTCCGCCTATTCCGAGGTCAATTACCGTTTCGCCCGAAGAAATCTCTGTAAGATTATCAGAGCGCATAGCAGTCTGCGCGGTTTTTTCATCGAAACTCGCCGTCTGTTCAAGAACGTTTATTCTGTCTTTCAGCGCGCAGTTTTCCACGGCAAGTTCGGTGTTCGTGAAAAATCTGTGACCAAACGGCGTTTCATTTATTGCCTTGATAACAAAATTATCCATAACTATCTTCGCAAGGCACACGTCAACCTCTGACGCTGAACTTACAAAACTCAAAAGTTCTGTGCAATAATCATCACAGGCATAATCGCTTGGTTCACCGTTTACCATTTCCGAACGTACCGAAACCTCGCGGTCGTTTGAATACTGACTGTTTCCGACAGAAACCGTCAAATCCCCCGCGCCAACGGTAAACTCCGCTGTATCATAGGAGATGTTCATTCCGTCACAGATAAAGTTTAAGGAATAATACCCGTCTTTCGCCCTTTCCGAGCGGGAATCGAAGTCAATGTCAATGCTTCCCGCGCCGTTGTATCTCACGCATTTAAGACCTACCGAAATATTTGCCTTGAACACGTCCGAAACGTCATGCGGTATTAAGCGTATTTCAACGGGGAATTTGCTTTTAGACCTTATAAATCTCGGAACAATCAGCCTTATTTCAACATCTTCATTTATGAACAGCGTTTCATGCTGTCTGTAAAAAAACTCCGCGCTGCTTTTTTTAAACTCCGGCGACTCCGTAAGATACAGCGAATAGCTTTCCGCTGTCATATCGGAATTATCGGACTTTTCGGCATATTCAATGCACAGATAATACTCCCCGCCCGACTTGTTTTCATCATATCCTTTAAGCGCGGAAAGTTTTACCACATACGGCGACGGCACGACAATCTCCCGTCCTAAACCGTCTATGCAAACTCCCGCCTCAACGGAGATTTTATCGTCCGCGACAGCTACCGTATCCAGTCCGCACACTATCCCAAAGCCACCCGCAAGGCGGTTTATAAGCCTGCGCTTGTCGTTCATATAAAGCTGCTCGGCTTTAAAACTTTCAGCGCTCATCACTTTGCCCTTAAAATAGTTATTTCTTTCAAACGGGAAAAATTTGATATTATACATAAAATGCCTCCGTTATACGAGAGTAATTCCTTTATCGTCAAGCACAAGGCTGTCGTTTGTGCCTTTGCGCTCATCACGCGGAAGAATTATAATATTCGCTGTCATATACGCGGGCTTGAAATCATCAACTATCTTTACAAGCCCTCCGTACTTTTCTTCTGAAATCGGTCCGCATGACGCAATAAGGGCAAACTCGTATGGGTTTGTAAAAATCCGCTCTGCGCGAACAGGCAAGTTCTCTGCAAAGCTTGCGTCCTCGGACTGATAATACTCGATTATATCCACTTTACAGCCGAGATACAGTCCGCAAATTTCGGAAAGTATCTCCTTTGTGCCGACGCGTCCGAAAATCCTCGGAGCGTTGCTTAAGATATATTTAAGCTGACTTTCATTCCACAGACCAGCCGTTTTAATTCCGAAACAGTCCGCTGTCCACCGCAGAAAATCGCCGTCAGAGCTGTCCTGAGAATAATATTCGGCACAGCGGTCTATCTGCTCCTCGGTATGCTCAAAAAGGCTCTGGAATATTGCAAGATAACGCTCCAAAAACGAATTGTCCGAGCGGTATATTTCGGGCAGGTAATTTGTCCACATAAACGGATCAAACGAAAGCCTTATTTTCGTTATTACGGGGAAATTATTGTCGGGGCAAACGCTTTGTATTGAAAAGAACAGATACCGCGCTTTTATTTGCGTAAGCAAAAGTTCGCGTGAAAGCGGTGCGGAAAAGCAGAAAAGAGGTTTTAAGGCATGGAGTTTGTCGGTATACGGCGCGCGGGAACTTAACATTTCCGAAATTTTGCACAGCTTTCCCCCTATCTCTATTTCGGGAGTTTCACAGCTGTAAAAAGTAATCTGCAAAGAGCAGTTTACGGGCAGTTCAAACTCGGTTTCAATCTTATACCACCGCGTTTCCCTTTCCCCGCTGTCAAAAACCTCCGAGAAATAACAGCTTCCGACTTTCAATGACTCGCCGCTTGTTATTCCTCCGTAACCTCTTGAAAAATCGCTCTTTTTATTCATGATGAAATAACTCGGTTTTCCCCTCACCTTATACCGCCTCCTTTCCGTTTAAATTATGTTTAATGCTCTTCGGCAACGGATATTTTGCCTACTTTCGGCAAACACACGTTCTTTAATTTTATATCGCCGCTCGGCAGTCTTTCTCCGTCACTTGCGGAAACCGACAAGTCAACGCTTCTCACCGCGCTTACCCACGGCAATTCATAGACATAACGCGAAATCTCGTTTACGCTTAATAATCCGCCAAAATTTACTCTGTCGCTGTCAAAAAATCCGCGCACCGCATTTTCGGTAAGTTCCTTGCTGTCGGAAGAATACATATCCGTACTTACGCTTATGTAGATATTTACGGGTGCGTATCGCACCGGCGGAAACTCTACTTTTGTCCCAAGCTGAACGCGAGGGAGTATCCTTTTGCGCAGATTTCGCATAAGCGCGCTGTTCTGCGCGGTTTTTCCGATAAAATGCTCAAGCGCTATGCATACGCAGTTTTCCTTGGTTTCGCTAGCGTAGGCTTTAACGTGCTTTTTAGGCATTCCGGGCGTTTCCCTTACGGCGTTTTCAAAATCAGCGAGCGTTACACAGCACGGCGAAGCGTTTATCTTTGCCCTTACTTCTTCATAACATTCGTCGATCGTCTGACGTTCATGTCCGCCGTCTGACGGGAGGATATTCACGGCTGAAACGCCGTGTTCGCTTACGGAATTTACCATACCCGCCTTTATATTGCCCGCGCTTTTGAGTGAAATTACACACCCGAACAGATAAATGCACCCGCGCGGAGGCATTCCCTTTTCGCCGTTTCCAAACACTATCTCTCCGCTTTGGCTGTCATATATGTAACAACGGCTGTATTTATCGGCGCTGTCGAAATCGCGTACAAGTTCCCACCTGTAAAATACGCCGTTTTCAGATACATATATCTGCGGAGAATTTTCGAGCATATCTTCAATCTCCGTCTTTATCCGAAAATCGCATATTCCGCGCGCTTCTCCGAGAAAACACCGCTCTTCAAATCCTCTGTCGCTTATAACGACAGCTTCAAAGCTTTCGGCTTTGCTGTTCACGGTGATATACTTTCCGTCAGCCTTAAAGTTTTCGAGAAGTATCCGTTTTTCGCCCTCAACCGCAAACAGGAAATTCGGAGTGATGTTTGTTCTTATCTTCCCGCCCGCGACATTGTTAAAGCGCACTATCCTTGACAGAGTTTTTCTTTGATATGCGGGAACGGCATTTATAACCGCAGAGGTTATAACGGGCATAGCCGCAAACTCTCCGTTTTCCACAGCAAAATGTATCTCGCCCGAACGTTCCGAACTTGTGCGCAAAAGGATAACTCCGCTTTTTGTAAATCCCATTGTTTCATCAAGCAGTATTTCCGCGGGCTTACCGCCGACATATGCGCCGACAGATACAATGCAGTCGTCTTTTGAGGTTATCTCAGTACAAGGTTCGCTTAAGCGCACCGCAAAGTATATTCCGAAAACCGAATTTGACGGAACGGGATTTTTAAGGCTTATGCGGAATTTAGTATACGGAAGAACTCTGCCAAACGGGTAAACAAGCGTGTTTGTAAAGCTGGTTGAAAGTATGTCGTCCTTGTTTGCCACAAAGTCAGCACCGCTTCCAAGAGAGAGGATAGCGTTGTCATCCGCCGAGCAGCCGTATTCGGTTTCAAACGGTATATCGTCGGCATAGAATACGCTCCCCCTCGGCGCAAATCCTCCTCCGCTAAGTTTAAGATAGGTTTTCGCAGGTGCAGAACATTTCGGGGGATTGCCCAAAAGCTTCAAATACCGCAGAAAATGCTGTTCGTTTATGGAATTAAGGTGATAGCGCTGTACCTCGGAAAGCCATGACATAAGTTCAAGCACGGTTATTCCGGGATCGGATGTGTTGTGATTTGTCCATTCGGGGCAGAGTTTTACCGCCTCGTCTCTTGCGCTTTTGAATATGTCCTCAAAACTGTCACGGCTAAGGTCCTCTGATTGCAGCATTTTCTCACCCCTTTTTATAAATACTCTGAATTAGGCTTTAAATGATTTTTACGGTTATTTCGGCATTTCCCGCGGCAGCTATTGCCATTCCCGTTTTCTTAAGTTGTTCAAGTTCTGTTATGTTCAGCGCTTCGCCGTTTTCATCAGTCATAACAATCTCGAAATCTTCAAGTTTTTCAACTTCGGGCGTTCCCATGAGATAGCCGTATATCATGGACTTGTCGGGCAGTTGCCCTATCTCCCAGCCCTTTTTGTCGATATTTCCGTGTTCAATGTCAAAATACTCGGCAAACCGCTCGTACAGCCACTCTCTTACACGGCTTACAAGGTCGGGACTTTTGACTGACGCAGTAACGGATATTGAACAGGTAACGGTATACGGCTTTACGATATTCGGTTTTCCTCCGCGCATAAACGGACTGCACATACTGCCGAGCGCTTTTTCAAGCCTTGCGCTTTTTTCCGAAAAACACTCCTCGTCCTTAAACAGCACCGCCACAGTCACCGTGCCGGGGAGAATTTCACCTCTCGCGCCGCGCCCGCCGAATGTCTTTACCTTTACAACACTTCTGTCGATAGCTTTCACTGCGTCGCTGAAATCGCTCTCGGAGCGCACTCTTGACCGTAATCTTAGTTCAGACGCGGAGCGCTCCAAAGCTGAACTCAGCGTTTCCTTGCCCGCACCGCCCGTCATTCTCAAAGGATTGTAAATTCTGGAGATAAGTCCTGCGTTTTTGTTGGGAGTGAAGTCGGTGTTTTCTTCAAGATTTCCTTTCTCGCCGCTGCAGGTGCTGTATCTTACCAGAACATTTATCCCGTCGGATTTCGGGGGCATATTGCCGTAAGCTCCGAATATCACGCAGGATTCGTCTCTGTCAAGCGTATAAGTCCTCTGCTTTGCGCCCCCGCTGTATTCGCTCCACGGCACAAAAAGCCTCACGAGATTTCCGTTTTCGCCGTAAACAGGCTCTGCTTCGCCGTTTTTAACCATTAAATCAGCTTCTGTCGGAGAAACTGCCGAAAGTTCGTCCGTCAAAACCTCCGCCTTATAAACTCCGCTCTGCGTAAGACGGCAGATGTTTTCCGCGTCTGTAACGCTGAAAAGTTCCTCTGCGCGTATCTCAATGTTGTCGGCTTTCGCGCAGTTTAAGTAAACCGTAATTTTCGCACAGTCGGGGCAGAATTTCGGGTTTTCGTATCTTATCCTTATCCAGTAGCCTTTATGACCGTACATCTCGCGGTAAACAAAACCGCTGTTTGACCTTAATGTCAAAAGCCCCGTTTCGGACAATCCTCCTGTTTCATCACGGCAGTCGAGAGTTTTCCAGCCGTTTTTCGACAGGTATTCCCACACATATTT
This sequence comes from uncultured Clostridia bacterium, assembly GCA_947625455.1. Lineage (GTDB taxonomy): Bacteria > Bacillota > Clostridia > Oscillospirales > Ruminococcaceae > CAG-115. The sequence continues at coordinate 11,806 of CANQOJ010000020.1, forward strand.
TTTATCCGATTTGTTTTTTCCCTCAATGTCGAAAAGTATACCTATGCCGTTTTTGTCAAGCGGAGATGAAAACGCAAATTCAAGGCACTTGCCCTCGTCGGGAAGCTGTTTTGCCGCCTGCACCGAGCCGTTTTTCAGCCTGTGTCCGCAAATGTCAAGGCAGTTTTCCGTGAACAGAATATCACTTTCGGGCAATTCGCCGTAGCTGTATGAAAATGTCGGCAAAAACAACTGGGGTATAATATAATCGCCGTACTGCTTCAGAAAATTTTCTACATATTCAACGCGCGCGCGTATTGCATAGCAAAGTCCCGACGGCAGAAAAACCGAGGATATGTCGTTAGGACAAGTAAAACTTATCCTCACGGTCGCGCCGTCATTTTTGCCGTCAAAAACATCTCCGAACTTATCATCGGGAAACAATCTCATCCATCCCGCGCCGCCGAAATATTCCCAAACAACGTTTTTAACAAACACATCATACTTCTTCGGCTTTTTAAAGTCGGACTTTTTCATCACATATTTCCAGTCAATATCCTCGTCAACTTCGTTTATGGGAATACGCGAATAGTGATTTTTAAATTCAAGCGTTACCGTACTGCCTTTTCTGCAAAGAACGCTGCTGCAGGCAAAGTACACCGAACTGTAAGGCGTGAGCGTTTTCCCGAACGGGAACAACGCCGTTGAACTGAACTGCGAGAAATCGTCGAATATTCCGTCGGGTTCAATTCCCGCCGCCGAGGTGCCTATGCGCACTTCTTCAATGTAAACGCCTGACGCGTCATTCAGCGACGTTTCGCCCTCAAACGGGATTTTGAACCACTGTCCCGTCTGTCCGAAAAGCTCGGTTTGGGCAGGCGGGCGCTTTAAATCATACCGAAAGACAAAACCGCCGTTTTTAATTACTATCTTTTCCGCTCTTGCAAAGCCGTCCTCGGTGCTGTAAAAAATGCCCGAACGCAGAACGGCGTTCTCGAAATTCCCCGCGGATATATCGTCCGCATGGTCAAGTTTAAACTCCATGCGCACTTTCGTATCGTCAGCGTTCTTCTCGAAATAATCGTATTTTATGTACAGCGCGTGCTTTTGCAGATTGTCGTCAATTCGGCAGTGAGTATTAAAAACAGGCGTTTCGCTATTGTCAGAATAATGCGAGTAAAGGCTGTGAATGCTGTCCTTTTCGGGATCAGTGCAGACAACTCCGTTTACAGAAGAGTTGACGGCGTACAAATCGTCCGCAAGCGTAAACACAACGTCAGATGTTCCCGACGCTGTAAACGTACTGCCCGCGCTTACGCTGTCGCCCGCAACGTTGGATTCGTTTCCCGAAACCTCAAAGCACAAATACCCGTAAGCAGGCTGAAAACAAAGCTTTGACGCTCCAAGCCTGCTGAAAAACTCGATAAGGTTTTTTTCGGGCGTGCGGTTGAGTTTATTTGCGGTGTCCTCCGCGAGTTTTGCGTATGCCATTGCCGCGGCAGAACCCATTCCGGGCTTGACGGTGCTGAAATTCCATTCGGGCGTAAACGACCGCGCCATATCCGCTATCTGCTCCAGAATTTCATCACGAGTTCTCTTATCTATTTTAGGAATATCCAACACTTCACCCCCAAACACTCAGACTGCCGATAAAGCCCCATCTGCGTCGTCAGCAATATTGCAACAGCCACAAAGGCTAGTTGCAATATTGCTTCCTAGCATCTGAGGCTTTCTCGACAGTCTGAGACTTTACTCTTTATTAAGTTTGAATTTAAGCGCCGCCGTTCAAGTAAAACGGATAAACGAGATTATACGCGCTGTTTGTGCTTTTTATGACATATGAAACGTCAACATACAAAACTGCGCCGTCCGCATGACATTTCACGTCTATATCGGTAATTCTCGGTTCCCATGCGCCGAGCGAGTTTTGAACATCGCGCTCTATTTCCGACAACACCGTGTAGCTCATCTGCGAGAATGCGTAGTTTTTCAGTCCGCAGCCAAATTCGGGGCGCATAACCCTTTCTCCTCTTGAAGTACCTAAAATAACGCGGATACTCTGCGCTATGCTTTCCTCGTTTGAAACGTCCTCAAACGTTCCGCTCACACGGTTTACTTCTACGGGAAACTGCCAGCCTTTTCCCAGAAATTCGTTATTCTGACGCATTGTCTCACCTCAGTTCAGTTTAAGCATTGAACCCTTTACCGCCGCCATTCCCGACGCCTGAAGATTAAGGTTTCCCGACGCCTTTACCTCTACGCTCGCACCGTCTACTTTCGTCTGCTTTCCCTTAAGATTAAGCACGTCACATTCGAGCGTACATTCCTTAGCCTTAATTGTCACGCCGCTTGAATCCGCTTTTATGCACTCCGCGCTGTCGCCTATTTTCAGCTTGAACTCCTTTGCGGCTTTCAGCGTCACGGCTTGATTTTTATTGTCAAGTTCAACTTCGTTGCTGCCGTCCGACATGATAAGTTTTTCATTCACGTCGTCAAACGTTATCTTCATCTTCTTCGCTGACATTATTTCAAGGCATTGTTTGTCGTCGCTTTCGTCAAACTTTATCATATGCCCTTTAGACGTACAGAACACCTTTACGGAATTTTGCTGGTTTGCGGTTTCTTTGGGAGGCTCGGTTGTTCCTTTGCCTGTTTTATTCCAGACAGAGCCTATAACCACGGGCGTTACGGAATTGTCGTCTATATAGCCTACTATCACGGTACTCCCCACTTCGGGCAGAAGATATAATCCGCAGTTGTTTGCGGCATACGGCACAGCAACGGGCATCCAGTCGCTCTCGCTTTCCTTTCCGCCCTCAACAAGGATATTCACCTTGACCATTCCGGGGTGCGCGGCGTCCCAGTTATCCTTTACTATCCCAAGCGCAATACTCGCGGGATTGTTTGTGTCCTCGGTTTTTCCGCCGTGTACGCTTTCTCCTATGCTCATCTTATCACCGCCTCAGCTCCAGCCCTTTGTGGTAAATGACACGGTATAACCCGAAGAATTAAGGGTGTGAGTTGCCGTGTCAACATAGTAAGTTTTGTTGTCCCACTGGGGATCAACGTCCTGATAGCTTATCCCTACTCCGGGTAGTATATCGGGAATACCGATACAAGTCGCTCTGCTTACTCTGACATTCTGCACAGCGTCGTCCGCAAGTCTGTCGGCATATGCTTTGCAGTCCGCGACATTATCAAACGGCGCTTGCTTCGATATTTCCGTTGGGTTATTCATGGCGCTTGAATACTGAACGCCCGTTGTCGTTGAACTCTCGGCAAATATGTTCTTAAGCTTATCGCCCGTAACTACCGCCTTTACCTTTAAATACCCCGACTCCACCGCAAGTCCTAAAAGTCCTGTCGAGGGACTCAACTCTGTAAGTTTTCCGAATTTGGTCTTGTAGTTTACGATATAAGCGTAGCCGTTTTTCATAATCATATCGCGGTCGCAGTATTTGCACAGCACATCTTTTATATAAGTATAGTCGTTTGAATTTTGCTTTAACATTCCGTGCTTTTTCATTGTCGTGTCAATGTTTGTGGGAAGCAAAGGGCAGGCTTCCGCGTATTTCTTCATGATTTCGGTTATCGTCGCAATATACGTCTGGTCGTTATCCCATGTACATTCCGTTGTACCGCTTTCCATCATCAGCTTAACTCCGTCAAATGCCGTAACCGTCATTTTCGGCACGTCCGAAAACTCGTAAGAAACCGAATCCACATATCCCGCAAACACACAACTCACAGCCGATCCATATCCAAGACTTATCGTTATTCTCGTGCCGATAGAAACATTTCTGTTGAACTTGCGGTTTTTGAAATCATAACAGTTCATCACATTAAACGAAGCGCTTGAAGCGGAGTCTTTATTGAGCGTAATCGAAACACCGTCCGTCAGAAGCCCGCTTTTTCCCGACTTCGCAAGCGGAGAAACAAGAAGCGATACAATGCTGTTTCCCATTTGAATATTCACAACGGGCGCTTTAAATCCGCTGTACTTTGCGGAAATGGCATTAAATCCGAGATACCCGACATTCGGAATACCCATTTCTATCTCCCCTTAGAAATTTTTATCTTCAGTCCCGAAATTATATTCAGAGGATTTACGACATTGTTAAGCTTTGCGAGATCTTTCCACAGGTCTGCGTCGCCAAACTCCTCGTAGGCTATCTGCCAGAGAGATGTGCTTTCATCGACGACGCGCACCTTGTCGCTTCCAAAGCCTTTGAACACATCGGATTTTCCGAGGTCGGAGGATTCGGGCACGGACTTGAATGTAACGTCAACCGATGCTCTGACGGGTTTTCCGCTTGAAAGAAACATAGTGAACTTCTGCGAAACGTCAGTCACTACGCCCTTGAATTGCAGCGAACCCCACTTAAACGTGCATACGGGAGGTCGGTGCAAAAGCGAGTTTACTCTCGTCAGCTTGTAAAGTTTTGAAGTAAGCGCAGATACATCAGTCATTTCGCTGTCTTTTACGGGAACGACTCTTTGCTTTGACGGATCGTATGTCGGAGGTTCATAGGTGCTGAACATAAGCTGAACCGTAAGCGAATCCTGCCCGCCCGAAATAAACTGCGCTATCGGACTGTCAAGTCCGGGAACATTTACCGTGCTGTAATTTACGCTTGTCTGCAAATTATACTCCGAGGGATTGAACATTACGGAAATATCCTCTCCCTGCTCCTGACTTATCACCGCTTTTTCCAGCACTTAAACCGCCTCCTCAGAATATCCCGTGGCGCTTTCCCGCCAGGAGAATATCGCGCTCGATACTGCTTTTTATCTCACGTTCAAGAATAGAACTTTCGCTTTTCAAAACAAAGCGCGTACTCATTTCCTGCTCATTTTTTCTGACCTCGGCAATCTCGCGGGTTATATCGTCAAGCTTTCCGCTAAGCCCCGAAAGCCTTTCGGAAACCTCCTCCGACTTCTGAACGCCGCCGGCATTGACCGCGTAATTTACCGTTACATTTTCGCGCGGACTTTCAAAATACTCCTCTGTATAAAACAGTTCCGCTCCCGAATAATCTGCGCGTTCGTTCTGTTTTTCAAGCTGTGAGTATATCCTTTCATACGGAGAATTTGCCGCCTTTGCCGTTTGTATCACAAGTTCATGTCCGGCGTTTTCGATTAACCTTGAAACCGCGTCATGACTGAACCTGAACAGCTTGTTTTCCTGCAAAACCTCGCTGTTATCCCCTTTGCGGAGATAAAAGAGGTCGTAATCGTAGGCTTTTTGTTCTATAAATTCGGCAAGTTCATCGGTATTTTCTCCGTAGAAATTCTTCACCGCCTTGTAAAGCGTCTTGTCTGCGGCAACGCTTTTCGCTTTGCTGTTTATCTGCTTTATGCCGAAAACCGCAGTACCGAAAACATTCTTTATGTCATTAAGAGTTTTGCTTATGCTTTCAGCAGTTTCGTCATATGATATAGCCTTTATAATTTCATCAGCAAATTTTTCGCTTGAAACAACATTTGCCGTGCTGTTGTTCATCACAAGTTCATCGGAGAAAAGCGCGCCGTTTAAGCGTTCTTCGGTAACGTCATCTGTTATAGCCTCAAACAATTCCCTCGTGAATTTACCGCGTGCAAAATCCTGCGTTTCAAGATATTCCGAAATCCTTTTAAATTCAGCAGTTTCATTCCCGTTATAACCCTCAAACTTGACGGCATTAAATAAGCGCAGAACATTTTCGGTGAAACGTTCAATTCTTTCCGAGTTGTTTTCCGTCTTTTGATAAAAGTCGGTCTTTAACTCTTCAAGTTCAGCTTTAAGAGAATTTACTGTTTCCTTTTCGGCGTTCAGCTTGCTTTTGATAAGGCTTTGCACATACACAAGGCGTATGTTCTCAATCGGCTTCTCAAATTCGTTATCCGAGTATTCCTCAACATTTGATAAAATCTTTTTAGCTTCCGAAAGAACAATATTTTCGGATATTTTATCGCCCGAAAAAGTTTCGTCAAAATCTCTCAGCAGCTCTGTAAGATGTTTGCGGTCGTTTTCATTGACAGCCGTTCTGACGTTATTTAAAAGCTTTGTTAGCTGATAATATACCGTAGAAATGCCGTTTGTGCGCTCATCTGCAAATTTCAGAAGTTTCTCCTTGTTTATCAGATTTATGCGTTCAGCCGACTTTAAAACGTCTGAAAACTTTTCACCGCCTATCATGCCCTGACTATTGCAGAGAGAAAGCTGTTCGGAGAACCATTCAAACGCTCTCAGACGTTCTGACGCGGTCATTTTGCTGTAAGAACTGCCGAGGTTTTTGAACTCAAGTTTAAGTTCATCAAAATTCACTGTGTTGCTGCGGTAGGACGACATAAGACTGTCCAGCAGGCTTTCATACTCTCGTTCAATCTCGGAAGTTTTGACCTTTCCGTTTTGAAACTCTCTTGATATGCGCACAAACTCCGACAGCACCGCCGAATCCGCGTAAAGCCTTATCATAGGTTCTTCGAGATTATGCACAAGTTCTTCTGTTACCGCAATTTTTGAACTTTCCGTTTCGGACAGCCTGAACTTCTCTATCAAACTTGAAATTAACTCTAAATTTTTCGGCATGGTATATTCAACCCGATTTATATTATCAAGAACATAGTTTACCTCTCGGCTGATTTCCGAAAAATCTTTCTTATCATAATCATTTTCCGAAATTTTCAGATATTCAAGCGTTTTTGAAATAAACTCCAAATCGCCCTCGTATATATCCGAAAAATTCTCGCTTTGACTGAACAATTCCGCAAATCTGCGCTCGCTGATTTCGTTATTATTAAAATTACTTTCGCGGGTTTCAGTTTCCTTTTGCTTCAAAGCCGAAACAATGTTCTTTATTGTCAGCCTCAAATTCTCAACGCTTACATTTGAATTTTCGGTCAATTGAAGTTTTATCATTTCCGACAATTCGCTCGTTAACTGTCCTTTTTCTTCCAAAGCCGAAACAATGTTCTTAATTGTCAGCTTCAAATCCTCAACGCTTGTACTTGAATTTTCGGTCAATTGCAGTTTTATCAATTCCGACAATTCGCTCGGCAGTTGCTCTTTTTCTTCCAAAGCCGAAACAATGTTCTTAATTGTCAGCTTCAAATCTTCAACGCTTGTATTTGAATTTTCGGTCAGTTGCAGTTTTATCAATTCCGACAATTCGCTTGACAATTGCCCTTTTTCTTCCAAAGCCGAAACAATGTTCTTTATTGTCAGCCTCAAATTCTCAACGCTTACATTTGAATTTTCGGCTAGTTGCAGTTTAATCAACTCCGACAATTCGCTCGGCAGTTGCTCTTTTTCTTCCAAAGCCGAAACAATGTTCTTTATTGTCAGCCTCAAATTCTCAACGCTTACATTTGAATTTTCGGCT
>CANQOJ010000021.1 GCA_947625455.1 uncultured Clostridia bacterium
GAAAGCCTCAGATGCACGCATTATGCGCTTGCGCGCAAAACGCTGAAACGGTGCTACGGCTAGGCTTTGTGCCTGCCCGCATTATCCGCCTGCGGCGGAAAACGCTGTGCCGTTGACGACGCAGATGAGGCTTTATCGACAGCCTGTAATACTCAACTTATTTTATTATAACTCATTGAGCAAATTTTTTCAAGGCTTTTTTGTAAAAAGTGTTTAAAATTTAGGAAAATGTCAAAAATATTTGTGAGAAATTTCATCTGGGGGTTAGTTGACATCATGAAAACGAAAAACATTTTAACCGCATTGTTGCTTTTTATGGGCGCGCTGTTATGCACTGCTTTAGGGTTGTTCATAACGTTCAGTCAAAACTGCGAGGACGTATGCAACGAAGTTTTAAGGCTTCACATTCCCGCAAATTCAAATTCCGCCCAGGACCAGACGGTAAAACTTGAACTAAGGGATTACTTGCTGAACGAATTTGGAAGCGAGTTCAGCGAATGCGCTGACCTTAACTCGGCTGAAGAATTAGCCGAAGAAAAGCTGTCGGAAATTGAACATAAATGCACGGAATTTTTGTCGCAGAGGGGATTTGATTACGGCGCGAAAGCGGAGGTTGTTTCAATGTACTTCACGACCCGCGAATACGACAGGCTTATTCTCCCCGCGGGAAAATACAAGGCAATACGAGTGACTCTTGGCAAAGGCGAGGGTGAAAACTGGTGGTGCGTGATTTTCCCGCAATTATGCCTGCCCGCAGTAAGCGAAAAACCTCAACAGCAGGACAGCGCGTCAGATGAAGTCCTTGAAACATTCGGCAAACCGCAGAGGGTAACGGTGAAATTTGCGCTGTATGAGCTTCTGTGCAAGTTTTTCAGTTAAAAGGATGGTACGGGCGCTCAGTATACAATGGACAGTGGACAGTAGTCAGTAAAGGTATCCGCGCATTATACGCTTCGCGGATAATGCGCGGATAATATTAGATTGTGTTCATATTAAAAGAGCGTAATCCCTTGATAGGCATACGCTCTCTGACAGCGAAGCGCCCGCTCCTAGGCGGCGAAACTAAGGCTAAAGCCTTAAGTCTGTTTCTTCCAAAGGCTAATTACGAAAGTTCTTCGAGACAAGAGCTTCATAATATAAACAAAGTTTTTCTCCTTTAGAAGCTCCCAGCCTTTGGAAGAAACAGACTCACTGCGTAAGCAGTGGTTTCGCCGCCTCGGAGCGGGCGCGGTTCGGGAGCAAAAGAGCGTAAACCCTCAATAGGTTTACGCTCTGATAATCCCAAAACAATCTAATATTATCTGCGAAGCAGATACCATAACTGACTACTGTACACTGTCAGATAAATGCGTAGTTGGATTTACCGCTCTTCTTAACCGAGTACATCGCATCGTCCGCTTTACCGATAAGGTACTCAACACGGGTGTTGTAATCGTCCTTGATAAGCGCGATACCAATAGATACGCTGACGGCAAGGTGGTCGTCGGATTCCTGCGAGTCAAAGCCGTTGCTGAGTTTGGATATTATCCTCTCCGCAACAGTCGCGGGGTTGTTGGATTCGGCATTTCTTACCATGACTATAAATTCGTCTCCGCCGTATCTTCCCGCAAAGCCTATGTTTTCAACTTCCGACTTTATCGTCTTTGCCACAAACTTAAGTACTTCATCACCCACAGCATGGCTGTAGTTGTCGTTAAAGTGCTTGAAGTCATCCACGTCTACAAACAAAACCGCCATTTCCGACTTTCTGACTTCCGAAAGCGAAATCTCGTTGTTTATCTGGTTTTCAATGGTTTCACGATTGTACAGCTCCGTAAGCGCGTCATAGCTTGCCTTTTCGGTAAGCTGCTGCTCGGACTTCTTTGCACGGTCAATATCAACCATAACGCCGACAACTTTAACGGGCTTGCCGTCCTTGTCTTTCAGCGCTTCTGTACGAATAAGCACCCAGATGAAGTCGCCGTAGATGTTCTTTATGCGGTATTCATTTCCCGCAAATCCTATGCCTTTTTCAAGCTGGTCTAAGTCTTTTCTGTATCTCTCCGCATCGTCGGGGTGCAGTTTTGCTTTAAGCAGGAAGCTGTCGCCGAAATGGTCAGATGACGCGCGGTAGCTGAACTTTTTGTTAAAGTTGTTGGAGAATACAACTTCGTTGGTCTTGAAATTCCACTCGAAAATGATGTTGTCGGACATCTCGCTGATGTTTTTGTATCTGTCCTCGCTGACAACGATTTCGTCAATGACGTTGTTGAACGCTCTCGAAAGCTGACCATATTCATTGTTCGCGACATTTCCTATACGCGCTTCATGGTCGCCGTTGCGGATATATTCAAGCGTTTCTTCAATCTTCTTAAGCGGTCTTGTAACAGCGTTTGAAACAATTATCGCCGCAACCACCGCCAAAATAGCAACAATCACGCTTGCAACAATAAGCATTGTAAGAGAGTTGTTTGCAACTCTGTTTGTAGGACAGCGCACAAGCGCCGTAAGTCCGCTCTTTCCGCCGACATTCATAAGCGCAGCCGTATAATTCGTGCCGTCTTTTGCGGTATATTCAACAATATCCGAAACCATTCCGTCCGTCAGACTGTTTACCGCCGCCCATACGTCAGCTGAAACTTCGTTCTGAAGTTCCTTGTTAAAGCCGTTTCCTGCGCTCCAGCTTCCCTGGCTGTCAATGATAAGCACGCTTCCCTGATTGTCAAGGAACTTTGAGTTGTTTGTAACTCTTGATATAATGGAGTTTGAACCCGTGATGTTGTAAGAAAGAACGAGCATACAGTCGTTGACAACTTTCTTTATGAACATTGTCGAGTTCTGCTGGGAATCGCCCGAAATTGCGTCAAATACGAGCATATTGTCCGCAGTCGTTTTATATCCCTCAAAGCTTGAGAACTGTTCTCCCGAATTTGTTCCCGCAATAATCTTTCCGTTCTTGTTTATAAGACGCGCGGCAACAACCATCGGGTTTTCCTCAACGAACTTATCCAAAAAATCGTCCGCCTGCGCGTTGCCGTCACTGCTTTGCCCCGCAGCGGCAAGGCGCACGCTTTCAATGTTTCCCGCAACTTCAAGGTTGTTTCTGGCGTTGTTCAGTATGATACTGAGCGACGACGCCTCGTTTTCAGCCTCTTCTATAATTTGTGCGCGGAATGACGACTGCCCCGACTTGTTTATAAACGAAGCATTCAGCGCGGCATAAACCACCATAGGAATGATAGCAAAGAGTATTGCGGCTATCATTATCACGGCTTTAACTTTCATATAAATTCTCCCCGTTTCCTAACTAATATTTTCATGTGCCTATAAGCACAATTATAAAGGCTTACAGTTATTATAACATAAAAAATTCATTCTGTAAACAGCTATCTAAAAATCTTAAGGCGCTTTTTGAAATTTTTATGTATTTTCAACAAATTATTAAATTTATTTTGTGAAGATTACAAAATCAAACCTTGTTTGCAATATTTTGTATTGATAAAATTGAAAATTTGTGTTAAAATGATATGTGGAGAAATGTCTGTTTCGGAGGAATATATATGGGAAACGTTTTGAAAAGCAGTCGATACAGAATGATAAGCAACCGTTCTTTTGAACTGCCCTTGCCCTTAAAATACGAGTTATACCGCGAGGACGAACCTGTCGCGGAATACGAAATATCGGCGGACGAAAACGTAAGCTGTCGGATAATCACGAGATTTAAAGAGGAAATGCTTACCCCCGTGCACAGGTCGATAGGAATTGCCGACATATACTACTTTCTGTCAACAAGAGTGTTTCAGGACAACACGCCTTTTACATACAGCGAACTTGCGCTTCTCGGTCTTGAAAAGTACAGCGTATATGACATTCTGCGCAAAACCAGAGGCATTACGCCGTTTGACAGATACTGGCTGAAGTTCAGCGGTGACAGCTGCGGAGGATATGACGAGGCGCTTAAGACATTCAACGAGCTTATGACGCCGAAAAACGGCGTTATGCCTATGATGTATATGCCGTATATGCCTATGCCGAACGCAAATGTCGTTCAGAATACCGCGCCTGCACCCGTTCAGCAAGCGCCCGCGCCTGTTCAGCAGACGGCAACGTCCGCGCCCGTTATGGAAGAACCCGAACCGCAGGAATCTTCGGGCGGCATGATGTCGCAGGACGAGATTGAAAAGCTTCTCGCCGCGGCAACTGCGCAGGATACCGTTTCCGAACCCGAACCGTCCGAATTTTCGGGAGGGGGAACGTTGTCGCAGGACGAAATCGAGAGAATGCTTGCGCAGGCTAACTCAACTCCCGAACCCGAAACGCCAAGTTCTTCGGGCGGTATGATGTCGCAAGATGAAATCGAAAAGATGATTGCGCAGGCTAACTCGGCAACAGCCGAAACAGCACCGCAAGCCGAAACAACGCCAACTGCCGAAACATCAGCTTCGGGCGGGAAGATGTCGCAAGATGAAATCGAAAAGATGATTGCGGCGGCTAATGCGGCAACTCCCGAACCTGTGCCGCAAGCCGAACCCGCGCCAACTGCCGAAACGTCAGCTTCGGGCGGTATGATGTCGCAAGATGAAATCGAAAAGATGATTGCGGCGGCTAACTCGGCAAATGCTGAAACAGCACCGCAAGCCGAAACAACGCCTCTCGTCCTGTGACAGCTTCGGGCGGGAAGATGTCACAGGACGAGATTGAAAAGAATGCTTGCGGCGGCTAATGTGGCGAATGCTGAAACAGCACCGCAAGCCGAACCAACGCCAACTCCCGAAACGTCAGCTTCGGGCGGGAAGATGTCACAGGACGAGATTGAAAAGATGATTGCGGCGGCTAATTCGGCAACAGCTGAAACAGCACCGCAAGCCGAACCAACGCCACAAGCCGAAACGTCAGCTTCGGGCGGGAAGATGTCGCAAGATGAAATCGAAAAGATGATTGCGGCGGCAAATTCGGCAACTCCCGAACCTGTGCCGCAAGCCGAACCCGCGCCAACTGCCGAAACGTCAGCTTCGGGCGGTAAAATGTCGCAAGATGAGATTGAAAAGATGATTGCGGCGGCAAACTCGGCAAATGCTGAACCCGCACCGCAAGCCGAACCCGCGCCAACTGCCGAAACGTCAGCTTCGGGCGGGAAGATGTCACAAGATGAAATCGAAAAGATGATTGCGGCGGCAAATTCGGCAACTCCCGAACCAGTGCCGCAAGCCGAACCCGCGCCACAAGCTGAAACAGCGACTTCGGGCGGTAAAATGTCGCAGGAAGAAATTGAGGCGCTTTTAAACGGAATGGCTGACGACGCTAAGAAATAATTTCACAAAACGTTCACGCTCTTTTAACGCAATTTTTTCTAAAAACTTATATAATGGTCTCATACACAGCGTGAGGAGGTTTTGACTTTGAAACTGAAGAACAGCAAGAAAAAGATTTTTTCACCCGAAACAGCGGACAGCGAACTTGCGCCCGTAAAGCAATTTCTGAACGAAAATCAACAGCAGGTTGTCCAGGAATTTTACTATGAATTTGTGGAAATGGAGCATTTGTACGAGTCCGCAATAAGGGAAGTTAAGACAAAGCTGGAAATTCTTGACAGCGAATTTCGCACCAAATATTCCTATAACCCTATTCACCATATTGAGGACAGGCTGAAATCCCCCGAAAGCATTTTCAAAAAAATGCAGAACAAAGGCGTTCAGTTCAGCTGTGACAGTATCCGCGAAAACCTCAACGATATTGCGGGGGTAAGGGTTATTTGCAACTATATCGAGGACATATATCATGTTGCCGAGCTTCTGACGGCGCAGGATGATGTTGATTTGATACAAGTCAAGGACTATATCCGTTCTCCTAAACCTAACGGTTACAGAAGCCTGCATCTTGTCATCAAAACGCCTGTTTACTTATCCGACAAAAAGGAACTTGTAAATGTTGAGGTACAGATTAGAACAATTGCCATGGACTTCTGGGCAAGCCTTGAACATGAACTCAAATACAAGTCGAATGTCAAGGTGTCCAACGAACTTGCGGAACAGCTGCGCGACTGTGCCGAGCAGATTTCGGATATTGATTCAAGAATGCAGGAGATATACAGGACATTGAAAGAGATAGACTGATTACGGGCTTAAAGTCCGAGTAAACAACAACTATAATGCAAGAAAGAGGTGTTTTTATGGGCAAAAAAATCGTTACTATCACAAGGCAATACGCAAGCGGAGGACGTGAAATAGGCTACAAGCTTGCGGAGAAAATCGGCGCGGAGTTTTACGACAAGAAGCTCCTTGAAGAAGCGGCAAAAGCAAGCGGAATCCACCAAAGCCATTTTGAGGAAAACGACGAAAAGCGCACGGGAAGTTTCCTCTATCTCCTGTCAACGACCTACGGGCAGAGCGGAGTGCCGTTTGACGACACGCTTTTCTTCGCTCAGCTGAACGCAATCCAGAAAATTGCGTCGGAACAGTCGTGCGTTATTATCGGACGGTGCGCGGACTATGCGCTCAGGGATTTCGACAAGGTTGCGCATATACTCATATCTGCGCCGTTTGAATGGCGTGTAAAACGCGCGGTTGAGGTGTACAAGATTGAAGAAAAGCACGCCAAGGACTATGTAAAGCGCATTGACAAACAGCGCATAGCCTACTACAACTACTACACCGACAAGCGCTGGGGCAACCCGCAGAATTACCACCTCTGCATAGACAGTTCTGTTCTGGGCATTGAGGGAACGGCGAACTTGCTGAAAGAGTTCCTTGACGGGTTCTATGCAAGCTAGATGCTAGAGTTTAAGAGGCTAGAGGCTAGACGCATTATCCTCCTTCGTCGGAAAACGCTGGTGCCGCTTCGCGGATAATATTTAGATTGTTTTAGGATTATAGAGCGTAAGCCCTATTAGAGGTTAGAGGTTAGAGATAAGAGGTTAGACTCCAAGGAAGTATTAGATTGTTTTGAATTTATTTGAGCGTAAACCTATTGATGGTTTACGCTCGTTTAGTTTAAAAGATAACTTTACTGATTACTGTCCACTGTCAGCTGTCAACTGCCTATCACTTTCACCAACAAAAATATATTCCCAACTTGAGAAAAATCATCATTCCTCTCTCTCCGTCAATCTCTTTACTCCTCAACGTAAAAACGAAAAATTTGCAAAACCGCAGGAAGAAGATGAGTGATTGATTGATGAGGATTTAATCTCTTAGTATTTAATATATTATAATAAGGTATCCGTTGTGGGGTTAGCCGTTGTCGGGAATGCCGTCAACGGCAAATCCGTTAACGGGAAACCCGTTGTCGGGAATCCCGGCAACGGTAAAAACCGCGACGGCAAAACCCGCTGACGGTAAAAACCATCAACGGGTAAATGCTTTATGGCAATCTCAAAATCCCATTTCTTGGTAAATTTCGGGTATTCGCTTTTCGAGATATTCAACTCTTTCGTTTATATATCCCGCAAATCCGTAGTGATAAGTATGGTTGAACTCACTGTTGAACAAGCTGTATTTGCCCCTGGGATCATTTTTAACGCTGTCCTGAAGCAACTCGTAAAGTTCATCACAGCCCTGCGAGTTGTACTCTTTCAGCCATTCCAAAACATCTTCGCAATAGCCTAAGTAGATTTTATAGTATTCGTCAACAGCCAGAAGCTTTGTTATAAGCGGTCTGTCTTTCGGTTCAGCCTCTCCCGTCAGTCCGTCTTTTATGTCCATCTGCGCACCGGGGCTTGGCGCAAATCCCCAGCCTGTCTGGTAAAAGCACAAGTCCATATCCCACGGTATAACGTGAAATACGCCGTCGTCAGCGTAAAGGCAGTAATTGTGCGCGGAGTACCCGCCGTAACCGTCGCAGTGATGAATAACCGCGCCTGCCGCAATATACTTCAGCGCCGAATCCACATCAAGAACGCTCTCAATCTCTCCCTTTTCGCCGAGCGGCATTTCGTCAAGCACCTTTATCAGTTTCTTAAGGTCAGCCTTTGAGGTATCTTTTCCCTTTTTCTGCTTCATTGCCCAGGATTCCATATCGGGAGTAAGCGTAGAAAGTTCGTCGGCTTTGTAGAGATTGTGCTTTGTGCTGTCGAAAATTCTGTCAAGAAAGCTGTTGTCTATCTCCTCAACGCCCGTGTATAACCCCAGAAGTTCACCGTTTACATAAACGTTGAAGAAAGTACACAGCGGTGTATATGCGTCCAAAACCCTCAGCGCTTCATATCCTGCATACTGACGGGCATATGAAACGTCAATGTAGTTGTTGCACAGAACAAGCTCGTCCAGCCCAAGAAACGTGTTGTCGGTGTATTTGTCGAACTTTATCTTGAACGGAAAACAAGTTTTTCCTGCTTTAACGGCTTCATTAAGCGTAGAATTACCGTGCGTTTTAATTCCGCAGTCGCTCACCGTTATATCGTCAACAGTGATATTTGCGCTTTGGTATTCTTTGTCCTTGGGCGACGCGCAAATAGCGTTCCAAGCGCTGTCCGCCATTTCAATACTAAGCGTGTGAACAGCTTTTTGGTTGAAGAAAGCGACATATTCGGGCTGTTGTTTTTGAGGAACAACGTAGTCTGAACTTGTATCACCGCTGTCAGTATAGGAGTTGTTGATTTTTTTGCTGTCGGTGCTGTTTTCGGTGCTTGTAGCGTCAGTATAGGAAGAATTGCTGTTATCGCCGAAAATCCCGCTCCACAGTTCGCTTGAAGAGTTGCCGTCAGTACTTGTGCCGGAACACCCCGAAAGCGAACAAGCCAAAGTAAATGCAATAAATAATGCCGTGACTTTTTTCATGATATTTCCCCCTAAAAAAGTTGAACCGTTGGTGAAATTAGACTTTAAACTGTATAAAAAACCAAGTGGCAGACTGTAGAGAAAGTCCCAGATGCACGCATTATGCGCTGCGCGCAAAACGCTGAAGCGGTGCTGCGGCTAGGCTTTGTGCCTGCACGCATTATCCGCCTACGGCGGAAAACGCTGTGCCGCTGACGCAGCAGATGGGGCTTTATCTACAGTCTGACAGACGTGACCTGTGACAATAATCATTATATCACTGTTTAACTTTAATTGCAAGCATTTTACGACAAAATTCACAAAATTTTAAGATTATATGAATTTTTTCGGCAATTTACGCAATACTAGAAGCTAGAGATTAAGAAGTTAGAGGCTAGAGTTTAATCTAAATGTGGTTGCTAGAAGCTAGAGATTAAGAGGCTAGAGGCTAGAGTTTTGAACAAAGAGCGTCAGAAATCGGTTGCCCACATTGTCATAATCCAAACCTTAAATCCAGCATCTAGCATCTTAATCTCTAGCTTCTAGAAGGAAAGGAGTTGCATTTAAAATGAATATATCTAATGAAGAATACGGAGAAATAGCAAAGCGCGTATCACCTCCCTCGGCAATGACTAAAACCATTCCCATGGCTTTCTTAATAGGCGGAGGAATTTGCGTTCTGGGAGAAGCTTTGCTTAATATGTACGCTGCGCTTGGGTTCAGTCAGGACAATTCCGCCGCGCTTACGTCAATGACGCTGATTTTCCTTAGCGCATTGTTTACGGGTTTAAAGCTGTACGACAGGATTGCCCAGCATGCGGGTGCAGGCACGCTTGTTCCTATAACGGGATTTGCAAACTCGGTGGTGTCTCCCGCGCTTGATTTCAAAACAGAGGGCTTTGTATTAGGGCTTGGCGCGAAGATGTTCACAATCGCAGGACCTGTGCTTGTGTACGGAATTTCCGCGTCAATAATCTACGGCATTATTTACTATATCGTAAAACTTTTCTAGCCTAACGTCAAAAGGAGTGATTGAAATGGCGATAAGAGAGGGCAAAACCTTTCGTTACAGCAACGCGTCTATTATGTCATATGCGTCGGTTGTCGGAAAGACAGAAAGCGAGGGACCGTACGGCGACGAATTTGACGAGGTAATAGAGGACAACAAGGGCGGCGCGGAAACATTTGAACAGGCGGAGGGCTTGTTCCAGCAAAAAGCGCTTCAGCGCGCAATGGACAAAACCGCGCTTACTGCTGACAAAATGGATTTAATCTTTGCGGGCGATTTGCTTAACCAATGCACGGGTTCATCTTACGGGCTTAAGGACTTCTATATACCGTTTCTGGGCATTTTCGGCGCTTGCTCAACATTTGCACAAGGTCTTTTGCTTGCGGGGGCAATGGTAAATGCGGGATATGTCGACAATGCGGCGGCGGTCACATCTTCACACTTTTCGTCAGCTGAAAGGCAGTTCAGATTTCCGCTGAACTATGGCGGAGTACGAACGCCTACTGCACAGTGGACAGCGACAGCTGCGGGCGCGGCAATAGTTGCCGCAACGCAGAAGCCGCCGTTTATACGCGCC
The DNA here is from genome assembly GCA_947625455.1 of uncultured Clostridia bacterium. GTDB lineage: Bacteria > Bacillota > Clostridia > Oscillospirales > Ruminococcaceae > CAG-115. Next base: position 10,319 of record CANQOJ010000021.1, read on the forward strand.
GCGACAGTCGGCAAAATTGAGGACATGGGAATATCCGACCTGAACAACATGGGCGCGGCAATGGCAGGCGCGGCATATGACACAATTCTGCGCCACTTCAGGCATATGGGAACGGGAGTTGACAGCTACGACCTGATAATAACAGGCGATTTAGGGCAGGTAGGTTCGGATATGCTGTATGAATTGTTCAAGCGTGATGGGATTGATATTGAAAAGCGCCATAAGGACTGCGGACTGCTGCTGTATGACCGTGAAAAGCAGGACGTTCATGCGGGAGGTTCGGGCTGCGGATGTTCCGCGGCAATGATGTGCGGGCATTTTCTGAAGCACGTTGAAAATGGTGATTTAAAGCGCATACTCTACGCCGCAACAGGCGCGCTTATGTCGCCCACAATGGTACAGCAGGGCGGGAATATACCCGGAATTTCCCATGCTGTTGAGATATGCTACAAATAATCAGACTGTAGATAAAGCCCATCTGCTGCGTCAGCGGCACTGCGGGCAGGCACAAAGCCTAGCCGCAGCACCGCTTCAGCGTTTTCCGCGTAGCGGATAATGCGTGCATCTGGGACTTTCTCTACAGTCTGATACTTGAATTATCATACAGGCTGAACTAATGAAATGGAGAACAAATATGGATATGTTTATGGAATATGTCTGGGCATTTATTATAGGCGGTCTTCTCTGCGCGGTAGGGCAGGTGCTTATTGACCTCACCAAACTCACCCCCGCAAGAATACTGACATCTTACGTTGTAGCGGGAGTTATCCTCGGCGCAATAGGGGTTTACGAACCGCTTATTGAACTTGCGGGCGGCGGCGCAACAGTCCCGCTCACGGGATTTGGGAACTTGCTCGCAAAAGGCGTCCGCGAAGCCGTCGACGAAAACGGCTTGCTCGGCGCGTTTATGGGCGGTTTTACCTCCGCGGCAGTCGGCGTCTCAGCCGCAATTTTCTTCGGTCTTATCGCCGCGCTTATCTTCAAACCCGGCACTAAGATTAACGAAAATCCTTGACGGGGAGAGAACAAGGGGAAAACTTTTTGGAAAAAGTTTTCCCCTTGAACCCTTTTCAAAAACTTTCATTACGGCTGATAACGGTGGGGTTCTTTTGCTCATAATAGGAAAAGAACGTAACCCTACCGAGGGTTTGTGCTCCTTTGTTCTAAACTCTAGTTTCTAGCTTCTTAATCTCTAGCTTCTAGAAGTTGAGCGCAAACCCCCGATAGGATAACGCTCTCTGACACCAAAGCCCGACGCGGCGGCGGGCGATGCGGTATACAGTGGACAAGGGACAGTATACAGTTGCGGTATCTGCTCCGCAGATGTTATTAGATTGTTTTTGAATTAGGAGAGCGTAAACCCACGGTAGGTTTACGCTCTTTGGTTTAAAAACAATCTAAATTTCCGCGAAGCGGCACCTTTGCTGTATACTGTACATTGTACCCTGTCAATTGACAACAGGGGGAACTTTTTCAAAAGTTTTCCCCCTTGCTAAAACCACCCCTTGGCGTACATTGTTTGTTGTGCATAAATTGAAGTTTGGAATTTGTTCAATGTTCACAAAATTTGTGAAATATGAAAAAAGCCCTTGACAACTACAAGGCTTTTGTGTATAATTGTTCATAGAGAGGTAAAAAACGAAAGAAGTGATAGAATGAACTGTCTTGAACTGCTGAAAAAAGCGAGAGAATGTGAACTTAGCGTACAAGCTGAGCTTGAACATATAGAACGTCTGCACAGGATTATGCGGACGTCGGGGAAAAGCCAAAGATATGCACAGCAGATAGCCGAGAAGCTGGCGAGGCTTGAAGCTGAACTGAATGCCGAAATCGACAGGGCTGTTGATGTAAAACGCGAAGCATTGTGCGTGCTGAGCATACTTGACGGGAATGAGCGCACGGTTCTTTACAGGTACTACATTCTCGGCGAGGACTGGAACATGATTGCCGATAAAATGTTCTTCAGTGAACGCCGGGTGTATTATTACCGGAAGTCCGCGCTTGATAAAATTAACAAAAAATATGACCAAAGGAGTAATTTATGGATTCAGCAGCAAGAATTAAGGAACTGAGAATGAAGCTTGGCATAAGCCAGGCAAAACTCGCGAGAATGGTCGGCGTTACGCCCGCGGCTGTAGGCAATTATGAACAAGGGATAAGCTTTCCGAAATCAGAAGTTCTCAAAAAGCTTTTCGGTGCGCTTAACTGCACGCCAAACGAGTTCTTTGAAGTGGCGGAGCTGTACACCGAAAAGGATTACGAGCATTTCAAAGTCTACGCGAAACTGAGCGAAGATGAAAAGGCGCTTGTCGAAGAGTGCAGCAAAAAGGATTTCGAGCATCTGAAGATGTACAAACAGCTGAACGGCGACAGCAGGCAGATTGTTGACGAATGCACGGAATTTGAGTTTTCAAAGGTAAACAACAATACAATCAAGGTTGCGGCGAGAGGCGGAAGCGCCGAAATCGGCTTGAAAAAGCGCTCAGGCAAGAACATTCTTGACGCTGAAAACTATAACTCAAAGCGCAAAAAATGACGGTATTCGAGGTGTACGAAAAGGCGGGGATATGTTCGCTTCCGATAAGTCCGGAGGAAACCGCAGATTTACTTGGGATAAAGCTTGTAAGCTATCGTTCCATGACGGAGTGTTACGACATTTCCATGCGCGAGCTGTACTTAAAAAGCCGTTACGGGTTTTCGTACTGCGAGGACGGCGTGTATATTGTCGCGGTTAACGAAAATTCCTGCGGGGATAGGCGCAGGCGGTTTACTATAGCTCACGAGATTGCGCACTGCGTTTTAGGGCATATTTCGCATATTGACGACACAGCGCAAAACGAACGTGCGGCGGACAGATTTGCAGCAGATTTCCTGGCGCCTATCGGTGTTTTGCGCAAGTGCGGGGCGTTTGACTCCCGCGAGATAGCAAGGCTCTGCGGCATTTCGGCAGCTGCTGCGGAGATTTGCGGGAAACGGGTACGGTCGGGAGAAAGGGTTGCGGACGAGGAAGCGATAAACGAAAGGTTTTGGCGTTTTATAGCACGGTATAAGTCAGTATACAGCGGACGATAAACAGTATACAGTGTACAATGGACAGTAGTCAGTTATGGTATCCGCTGGCGCGGATATTATTAGATTGTTTTGGAATTAGTAGAGCGTAAGCAACCGGTTGCTTGTGTGCTTTTAACCCAAAAACAATCCAATAATATCCGCGTCAGCGGATACCATAACTGACTACTGTCCATTGTCCATTGTATACTGACAACAAGCCCTCCGTAACAATTACGGAGGGGTTGAGAATAAATCATGAATTTCTATTCAGGGATTGCCCTGTTGCTCTGCCGACAACGGCGCTGTTGTAGTAGCCGATTTTCTGCTTCGTCTGCTTGAGCGCTTCAAGTTCTCGCCTGGAGTCAACATGCTGGTTTTTGAACTGCTCGGAAATCACCTTGTCTTTGCCGAGTATCCGCTGTTTCGCAAGCGAAATGTTTCTCTGCAAAATCTGGATTTTCTTGTGCTGTTCGTCAAGAGGAACATTTACAAAGCTCCCGTTTATGAGCATCTTCAACAGCTTCGACTCTTCCGGCGACTCCACTTCAAGCACCGTGTCAAGGTCGCTTTTTAACTCCTCAAGGTCGTCAATAAGTTCATTTCTGGCAATAAGCCCCTGTTGAATGATCTCCAGTTCCGCATTAACCATGGTGTCGGTTTGTTTTTCGTATTCCTGCAAGGTAGAAAGGATTTTCTCCATTATCTCCTGCACCTTTTCACATCCAAAAAGCTCTGCCATATATAAATTCCCCTCTTTCATCCTTGAGTTATTTGGCTGTTAATAATCTGCATTGTCAGCGTTACAGCATTTTCGTGCAGTGCATAATATGCGCACCGCTGTGACTTTACGGCAGTTCGATTATGTCAGCCTATGTTTCTTTTCTTATGGTTATCGTTTTTTTGAGCCTCGATTTCCTCTCTCGTCATCTGGCTAATCTGGGTGAACGCGTCCCTGAGCTCGGCAACAAGCGGGATAATCTTCTTTACCTCTGTACAGTCTTTCTTGACGTTGGCTTTTACTATTTCCTTGTAGAAAAAGACATAGTAATTTTCAAGTTCCTTTGAAATCGGGATTGACATATCGAGTGTTTCGCGCAGGGCGTCTATGCAGTTTTCAGCCTTTATAAACGCCTCGTTTGCTTTCTGATACTCGTGTCTGTCGTTCTTTTCAACGCAGTTTACCGCTATGGCAAGCTGGCGCTCGATCTCGCTGTAAAGCTTAATCACGACTTCAACAGGCGTAAGAGTTTCAACCGTTTTCTTTTTGTACATTGAATAAGGATCCATTTAACAGCTCTCCTTAAAGTTGTGTATATCACTGGTAGTTGCCGTAACCGCCAAGATACTGCGACAAATATGCTGACTGGTCGTTCAAATCGCCCATAACCTTTTCAAGGTTCGTAAATACGCTCCACCAGTATTCTTCCTTTGCGTCATATCTGTCCTGAAGCTGTGCTATGCGGTCTTTGACTGACTCCATCTGACGGTAGATATAATTATCCTTTGCGGAAGTACCGCTCGCAAGACCTGCCTTACTGATAAGCGAACCCTTTACGGAACCGGTTGTTCTTACGGCATTGTCGAGAATGCTGTTGACTTTTGCCATAACGCCGTTGTTCGGATCGGTGAACAGCTTTTCAATTGCTTCGGGGTTGCTGTCAAACGCGGCGTTTAAAGCGTCCTCGTCAATCGTAAGCTTGCCGTGCATGAAATCATCACCTGTTGAATCCATAAACGATGTTGTCTTGATGCCCATGCTTACAAGGCTGAACTTTGAACCGTCCTCAAGCGTAATGCTGTTATATATCGTGCTTCTTAACTGCGACATAATTCTCGTAACGGTGGAATCCTGGTAGATAACGCCTTTCTTCGCGGCTTCTTCCCACTTTTCGATTTCCTTGTCGTCCATTTCCTCTTTTTCAGCGTCTGTAAGAGGTTCATAGAGGTTGTTCTTCTTATCTCTTGCGGGTGCTGTGCCGATATGACCGTAAACGTCGTCTATAAGCTGGTTATAGTCGGCTACGAAGTCCTTTATCGTCTGCTTTACGTCATCATAACTCTTGCTTACGCCTACAGTATATTCTTCGCCTAATGTTATATCATCGGTGAATGTGTAGGTCGTGCCGTCCATTGAGTAGGAGTTCGAGTTGTGGTAAACTTCAGTGCCGTCAATAACGAACACCGCGTTCTGACCTGCCGTCATTTCAGCGTCAAGAAGACCGAGTTCCTTTAAAATTCTGTTTTCCTCGCCCGAATCCGTAAGACCGAACTCGATTTTTTCTGATGAACCGAGGTTGTTAGCCTTGATTTCAAAACTGCTTGTGAGTGACGAGAACGACATTGTAACGCCAGCGCCGCTGTTGTTTACAGCTTCGACAAGGTCGTTTATCGTTGCGTTTTCGTCAAGTTCAATCTTCTTGCCGTTTATCTCAAACGAGTAATTCTTGGTGGTTGCGCCCGTTGTGCCGTCCATAATGATGTTGTTGCCGGTTATGCCGAGGTCTCTCAACGTGGTGTTTGCGCTCATTCTGTTGGACGCATAGCCCTTTTCAAGACCTAAAGTGCCGCCCTCAACGGTCGTCATTGAAAACTCCTGCGCAACTCCGCCCTTTGACGCGGTAACATAGCCCTTGTCGCTTATGTCGAATGTAACTCCCGACTCTGCGAATGTGTCATTCAGCGCGGTTTTGAGCGCCGCGGTGTTCTTGTCCTTTGCCGCCTGCGCGCTTGTATAGGTGTAGTTGTCGAGCGCCGACTTGTCAACCGACATAAATGACGGTATGCCGTTGTCTCTCTTGTACGCAGCTTCTTTAAGCTTGTTGTACTCGGCAAGTAACGCTTCGTTTCCGCTCTCGTTTCTGCTGTCGAAATATGTATCCGAAACGCCCTCAAAAGTAACGTTCTTAACTTCTCCGCCGACGTTTACCGCAACGGTATTTTTGCCCGTAACAGCGCTCTGTCCGGAAATAGCTATCGCCTTTGAAGCTTTGGCAAGACCGAAACTTCCCTCTTTTTCAATGACCGTGACAGCGGCGTTTCCGTTGACGTCAAACGTCAGCTTCCCGTCCTCGCCCATCTTTGCCTGAATGAAGTAATCGTCAATGCCGTCCTCGTCATTCGTGTCCTTGCCCGTTCTTCCAAACGAGTCAGCAAGCGACTCGTTGAGGCTATCGGTAACAGCCTTTGTGAACTCGTCCATATTGACGGTTCCGTCCTCGTTCATCTTGATATTCTCCGCGCTGAACTCAACGGTCTTTGTTACATCTCCGACCTTTACGTCAAGGCTGAACGAGTAAGTTCTTGAACCGTCCTCGTTTTCGGTGTAATTCGAGGTTTCAGCCGCCTTGTTTAAGTCAAGTCCGAAATTCGCGGGGACTATGGTCTTGCCCTTAGCTGTTGCGGCGGTGGCAAGCTGCTGTACGGTAACGCTGTGACTGCCGACAGAAGAACTTGACGTAGTGGTGACGTTTATGCCTCTTGCGTCAGCGCCGAGAGTTTTTCCCGTAACCTTGCTCGCAAATCTGTTGAACGTATTAGGGCTTAACAAGTACGAATCTTTCTTTAAGATGTCGAAATACTTGTTCTTAAAAGTAGTCAGCTTGTCAATGACATCACGGTATGCGTCCTGCTGCCAGCCGAGCTTTGTGAGCTTTTTGTTCTGATTGTCGATTTTGGTCTGGTAGCTCTGGAGCATTTGCTCAATCATAGCCTCGGTATCATATCCTGAGTTGATACCGCCCATACGCAAATTACTTATTGCCATTTCAATTCTCCTCCTGTTTGCCTTTGTTTAAAAGCTGTTTCAAGCCTGCGTCCGATACCTTAGCAGACTGTTCGTTCGTTTCTTTCGCGATTTTAAGCTCGCTTCTGATTATCTTTATTTCCCGCGGAGCGTTAATTCCGAGTTTGACTTTATCTCCGACAGCTTCAAGTACGCAAACTTCCACATTGTCGGAAATCACAATGCTCTCGCCTGCTTTTCGGGTTATAACAAGCATATTATTCCTCCTCAAAATAGACAGGGCATTTGAAATCGTATTCGTCAAGCATTATCTGCATTGCTATATTGTCCTTTGTATTTACGACAATAGGACAGCGCAGATTTATCGTTGTCTTGCGGTAATCATCTGGCACGATAGCCACCGCAAGGCACCTGTAAGGAGCGTTCTCGTCAATTTTAAGAAGCTCCTGCTCTTCGTCGGAAATCGCGAAGCTGTAATCGGAATAGATGTGCATGGGATCATATACCACAAAGCACGGCGTTTTTGCGTCAACCGCCTGTAACCACATGGGAAATGTATCTTCGCCGAGCGGGCTTAAAAGCGTGTATCTCTTTACGTCCTCAAATCCGATAATTCCGTTGGGAATGTTGATAATGCTGTTTTCGTCAATCTCAACTTCCCCAAAATCTCTGGTTTCAATCTTCATTGTTTATCTTTCCTTTACAGCATATCATATGGAGGCGGTTCGTAGTTGGGGTTGGAGCTCGGCGGAACATAAAGCGGTTCGCCTACATACTCAATCTCAACACGCGGTCTGTCGCGGACTATAAGCTCTACGCTTCCCGGAATGAACTCCATAGGAAGTTCGGGCTTTAAATCCCAGTCGAAGTCCTGCGTACCCATCTGGTACTCAATGTTGAGCGTGCCCTTGTCGAATGTGATATCCGCGCCCTCTTTGGGAAGAAACTCCATTATGGTTTCAACCGTTGCGCCCGCGCGGGCGTTGTTTATCGCAATTTCCGAGGGCGACATCCCTCTTGCGAGCTGGTCTCCCTCTTGGGAAACCTTAGCTGTGCCCTGAAACGCGATTGAAAATCCCTCCTGGGCTTTCTGCTGGAGCATATCCGCGTCGTTCATATGACCATAACCGAGGCTCTTTCTCGCCTGATATGTGTCAATGTTCAGCCTTAGCGGTTCCGCCTGCATAACATATCCGCCGTTCTTTGTGGTAATGTTTACCTTTGGCTGTCTGTCGCCCTCCGTTGGCTCAAATTTCGCATTTGTAACCTTGATTTCAATTTTAATGGGAATCGTGGTTATCTGGAGCAGGTTTGGGTCCATCATGAACACCTCCTTAAAAAATTTAGCATATTTCAAATCCCGCAGTTATCGCATAAAGTTGAAGATACTCTGCGGAACAACTTCCGAAGCAAGCTGCAAGCAAGCGTTGTACATTGCCGTATATGCCTTAAGCCTTGTCGTTTCCGCCTCAAGGTCGCAGGCTTCGAGTTCGTCCTGGCGCTCCTCAAGGTTGTAATCTCTCGTAACCATTCTGTCAAGGCTGAAGCTGATGAAATCTTCATTACAGCCGAGGTTTGCTATTTCGACAAGCAGGTTTTCGTTTGACTTTACTATTCTGTCCCCGTCGTAAAGGGCGGACATCAGCCCCTT
>CANQOJ010000022.1 GCA_947625455.1 uncultured Clostridia bacterium
CGTTTTCCGCCACAGGCGGATAATGCGGGCAGGCACAAAGCCTAGCCGCAGCACCGCTTCCGCGTATCTGGGGCTTTTTATACACGCTGATATTATAACATGTTTTTCTATCATTTTATATACCATATTGACAAAAACTGAACATTTTGTTATAATATCAACAAGCAAGGCAGGCGGACGAACGCAATTCTCAAAACGTTTCGCGTACTTATTCGGAACGTTTTATTTTATATTGACTTCACGGCATAAAGCTGTTGAGTTAAAACATCGGGCGGTGAATACATGAAGCGTATTTTCTTTATAGATACCGAAGTAGGCGAATTAAATCACAAGGCGTTTGATTTCGGCGCGGTAAATGAAAATGATGACAAGCTGCACACAGGCTCTGCAAGTGAATTTCAAGGCTTTATCGCAGGCGCAGAATATCTCTGCGGTCATAATATCATTAACCATGACGCGAGGTATATAGAAATTCCCGAAAACGTAAAATTTATTGACACTTTATATCTGTCGCCGCTGATGTTTCCCAACAAACCCTATCACAAGCTTTTAAAAGACGATAAACTTCAAGCAGACGAGATGAACAACCCGCTCAATGACGCTGTCAAGGCAAAAGAACTTTTCTATGATGAAGTCAACGCTTTTGAAATGCTTGACAACGAAATGAAACAGATTTACTGCCTGCTTCTTGACAAAAGTCAATATTTTTCGGGGTTCTTTGATTATCTTGACTTTTCGTCTGACGGCAGTATTGAAGCTTTGATACGCCGCCGATTTTCGGGCTTGATATGTGAAAGCGCACAGCTTGACGCTGTCATTTCGGATTTGCCCGTTGAACTTGCGTACTGTCTTGCGCTGATTTCCGCAGCAGATGAACATTCTCTGATACCGCGGTGGGTGCAGGTAAATTACCCGAATACAAACGCTGTTATGCGGGTGCTTCGCGGCACTTCCTGCAATAACTGCGAATACTGCAGGTCAAAACTTGATCCCGCTGTTTATCTCGGCAAATATTTCGGCTATAAGGACTTTCGCAAATACAACGGCGAGCCGCTGCAGGAAAATGCAGTCAAAGCGGCAGTCGAGCATAAATCCTTGCTCGCCATATTTCCGACGGGCGGCGGAAAATCTCTGACTTTTCAGATACCCGCGCTTATGGCGGGAGAAACAGAGCGTGCGCTGACTGTTGTTATTTCACCGTTACAGTCGCTGATGAAAGACCAGGTGGATAATCTTGAAAGGCGCGGTATTGCACAGGCTGTCACAATAAACGGTCTGCTCAGTCCTATTGAGAGAGCGGAAGCCATAGAGCGTGTACAATCGGGCGTTGCGTCCATTGTCTATATTTCTCCCGAATTGCTGCGTTCGGTTACTATCGAGCGGCTGCTTTTGTCGCGCAATATCGACCGTTTTGTCATTGATGAAGCGCACTGTTTTTCGGCATGGGGACAGGATTTTCGCGTGGACTATCTTTATATTGGGGATTTTATTCGTGAATTGCAGAAAAAGAAAGGGTGCAGGATCCCCGTGTCCTGCTTTACCGCAACTGCAAAGCAAAAGGTTATCAGTGATATAAAAGATTATTTTAAGGACAAACTCGGGCTTGAGCTTGAATTGTTTGCGACAACAGCAACGCGCACAAATCTGCGTTATGAAGTGATTTATAAGGAGACAGACAACGAAAAATATGACGCTCTGCGCAGCCTTATTGAGGAGAAAAACTGCCCTACAATCGTCTATGTTTCAAGGACAAAACGCACCCGGCTGATTGCTAAAAAGCTCTGTGACGACGGCTTCAGGGCAAGACCTTTCAACGGCAAAATGGACAGCGCTGAAAAGCAGGAAAATCAAGATGCTTTCATAAACGACGAAGTGCAGATAATAGTTGCGACGTCAGCTTTCGGCATGGGTGTTGATAAATCGAACGTGAAGCTGGTAGTGCATTACGACATTTCCGATTCGCTTGAAAACTATGTTCAGGAAGCGGGGCGCGCGGGACGTGACGAGAATTTACAGGCGGAATGTTATGTGCTGTTCAATGACGGCGATCTTGACAAACATTTCATTCTTTTAAATCAGAGCAGACTGAGTATCAGCGAGATACAGCAGGTCTGGAGAGCGATAAAAGACTTTACGCGCATACGTTCGGATGTGTGCTGTTCGGCGCTTGAAATAGCCAGACAGGCAGGCTGGGACGACAGCGTTTCAGAGATAGAAACGAGGGTTAAAACAGCGCTTCAGGCTCTTGAAAATGCAGGATATATCAAGCGCGGAAAGAATGTTCCCCGCGTATATGCGGACGGTATACTTGCAAAGAGCGTTGTTGAGGCAAACAAGAAAATCGACGCTTCTGTAAGGTTTAAGGACGATAAGGAAAGAATCTCGGCTAAGCGCATTGTGAGCAGTCTGATTTCAAAAAGGAGCATATCGGACGCGGGAAATGCGGATGCGGAATCAAGAGTAGACTATCTCGCGGATATACTGGGCATTGAAAAATCGGACATTATACGTTACATTCAGATAATGCGCGAGGACGGCTTGCTTGCGGACAGCAAAGATTTGACCGCTTATATTCAGAAAACCGATACCGTCAACAAGTCTATGCTTGCCCTGCGCCGTTTTCAGGCCCTTGAAAATTTTCTGCTTGAAAATGCAGGCGCTGATAAGATGTGCATGAACTACAAGGAACTTAACGAAGCGGCTCTTGCAGGCGGAATAAAAACCAGCTCGGTCAAATCCATAAAGACGCTGTTTTATTACTGGACGATACGAAACTATATTCAAAAAGAGCAGGATCAAACCACGGATAAGGTTATCATTGTGCCGAAAATGAGCATTGAACGCATTAAGGAAAACCGTCTTAAAAGTTATGCCGCTGCAGAGTTTATCATAAACTATCTGTTTGAGATAAGCAGTGAAGATGTAAACGCTAAAAATGAAGCGCTTGTTGAATTTTCAGTGTTGGAGCTGATGAACAAATACAAAGATAAATCTCAGACAGAGATAACCGAAGAGGATATAGAAGAAGCGCTGTTGTTTTTGTCAAAAATCGGAGCATTGAAACTTGAAGGCGGGTTTCTTGTGCTTTACAGCGGTATGCGCATCAAACGGCTGATACTTGACAATAAGAGGCGCTATAAAGTTGAAGATTACAAACAGCTTAATGAATTTTATCAGCAGAAGATACAGCAGATACATATCGTGGGCGAATTTGCAAATATGATGGTGCGCGATTATAATCAGGCTTTGCAGTTTGTTGACGATTATTTCAGAATGGATTATAAGAAATTCCTGTCACAGTATTTTTCGGGCGAAAGGGCTAATGAAATACAACGGAATATCACACCCCAAAAATATCGGAAACTGTTTGACGCATTATCGGAAAGACAGCTTGAAATTATCCGCGACGATACTTCAAAATATATAGTCGTCACCGCAGGACCGGGAAGCGGCAAAACGAGAGTGCTTGTGCATAAACTGGCGTCGCTTTTATTGCTTGAGGACGTGAAGCATGAACAGCTTCTGATGCTGACATTCTCCCGTGCCGCCGCAATAGAGTTTAAACAGCGTTTGCGCGGGCTGATAGGAAATGCGGCAAACTTTATAGAGATAAAAACATTTCATTCCTACTGCTTTGATTTGCTGGGGAAGATAGGCAATTTACGGGAAACGAAGAATATTGTCAAAGACGCGGGCAAGTTGATACAAAGCGGGGAAGTTGACCTGTGCAGGATAACGAAATCAGTTCTTGTTATAGATGAAGCGCAGGACATGGATATACATGAATACCGCCTTGTAGAAGCACTTATGGAAAGAAATGAGGATATGCGCGTAATTGCCGTGGGAGATGACGACCAGAATATTTATCAATTCCGCGGTTCAAATTCAAAATATCTGAAATCATTTATAACCGAGCATGACGCGAAGCGGTATTCTTTGACCGACAATTACAGAAGCAGTAAAAGTGTTGTAAGGTTTGCAAATCAGTTTGTAAAATCAATTTCCGACAGAATGAAGTCAGAAGATATTATCGCTGTTTCGGATAATATAGGCGAAGTAAGTCTGATAAAACATAGCTGTGATAATATGGAAACGGCGTTAGTTGAAGATATGCTGTCAACTGACGCTAAGGGCGATACTTGTATTCTCACAAACACCAATAATGAAGCCTTGCTTTTACTTGGTATTCTGAAGCGGAGGAATATCCCCACAAAGCTTATTCAGTCCATTGACGGATTTGATATGTATGATATTGCCGAGATACGTTATTTCCTTAAAATGCTGGACAAGGAAAATGCCTCTCCTATTATCAGCAGCGACCGCTGGAACAGCGCAGTAAAAGCACTTAAGGATAAATACAGCAACAGCTCGATTCTGCCTGTAATAATGAATATCATACATACATTTGAAGAAGTCAACGAGAAAAAATACCGCACAGATTTTGAAATGCTTTTGCACGAATCAAATATAGAGGATTTCTATTCAAATGAACAGGGCGTTGTTACAATCTCGACAATGCACAAGTCAAAAGGCAGAGAATTTGACAATGTGTATATGCTTGCCGATAATGTCAATATGAACAGCGACGAGGAAAAAAGGAAGCTCTATGTCGGCATGACAAGAGCAAAAAATGTACTTCATATTCACTATTTCGGCGATATTTTCGGCAAATACGCCGAATATGCGTCAGCCTTTAAGCTTGATACCTGCAAATATCCTAAACCAACTGAACTTATACTTCAGATTTCACACCATGATGTATATCTGGATTATTTCAAGGACAAAAAAGCGTTTATATTGAGTTATCTAAGAAGCGGAATGCATCTTACGTTAAGGGGTAGCTGTTTGTATGCAGAATTTAACGACAGCCTGAAGCCCGTGCTTCAGTTTTCAAATCAGTGTATTGGCAATGTTGATAAACTCGTATCATCGGGATATAAGCCGTATGACGCCGTAATACGCTTCATCTGCGCGTGGAAAGGTGAAGAGGATACAGAGGAAACGGCAGTTATTCTTGTGGATTTGTATTTTAGCGGAGATACAGGGCAATAACTTTCAGAGCAGGAGGATTTTACATGGAAAATGAAATAAGCAAATTGCAGACGGCTAAAATGTTCATGGATTGTTTGTCAAACGGCATTGATCCCGTTACAAACACAAATGCTGATGTTAATACTCTCAGCAGCGAAGAGGTTATATCTTGTTTCAGATATATTTCCAATATTCTTGACGAGCATATTTACAATATTGAAGTCAATATGAAAAAGAACAACGATTTTTTCATAACAGACGAGCAGATTGCCGGACTTAATATCTCTCAAAACAACCGCAAAGTCAGCGAAATTGCAAATGAAATAAATCAGGCTGCGCAAGAAAACAGAACGAAGAAATTGTCGGCGGCAACGATATGCAACTGGCTTGAAGCAGAGGGATATTTATGTCAAAGCGATTTAAACAGCCGTATCCCAACCGAAAAAGGCAATCAAATCGGTATAACAACCGAGCGAAGAAAAGCGAAAGACGGCGCAGAATATTATCTTAACCTTTACTCGCCGCAGGCGCAGAGATTTGTATTTGAACATCTGAAAGAAATAATTGCTTTGGAAAAAGAGCGTCATACTCAGATTGAAGAAACAACGGAAAACATTGACTTTCCGCGTAATCTTTCAATAAAAGAATTTATACAGCAGCACCCCGACAAATGCTTTGTACTGTCCGTCGGCAGTTGTGATTCATCTGCAAAATTCGGAAGTTACACAGCTGTATTGCTTTTCAAGGGGAAAAGCAAGATACTGAAAAAGTCAAATATTACAGCATCTTCCTTAAAAAAATGCATACTTACAGGCATTCTTGACGCGGTATCTGCCATAAAACTGCCGACAGATGTCGTTGTCCTCACGTCAACTCCTCTCGGATTTAATACGCCCAATAGCAGGAATTACAATATTTATCAGAATATACTTCGTATACTTGAAGAGAAGAAATGCACTGTTGCCTTAGCCGTTTGCCAAGGCAAGGGGTTAGAGCTGAATAATTTTATTGAGTCGCTTGAATGATTTCAATAGTAGTAAATATCGGCGCTGTTGATTTCTGAGAAGGCGGCATATCTGATTAGAAGGAAAGACGCGCTAAGCCTTCAACTCCATGGCTCTTTGCTTACAATTTCCAAACAAGCGATAAAATGAGGTTCAAGGAACTTAAAATTTTTGACAAAATCCCTCAAAATATTACCGAATGAATACCAAAAATTTTGCCGAATAAATTATATTATACTTGTAATTTTAAATCAGAGGTTGTATGGGAAATTTGCCGAAGTGATTGAACTTCCTGACGGCAAATGGTGCGCGTTTGAAATTAAACTCGGCGCAAATCAAATCGACAAAGCCGCCGAAACTCTTATGTCACTTCGAGATGATATTTTGAAAGACGGAGGCATAGCACCGTCCGTCTTGTGCGTCATTTGCGGAATGTCAAATGCAGCATATAAACGTCCCGATGGGGTTTTCGTTGTGCCGATTACGGCGCTGAAAAATTGATAAGGAAGCCACTCACGAAATGCGAGTGGCTTTTTTATAATCTAAATTTTTTCCAAAATCTCCGCCAGCTCATTTTCAAGAAGTTCATTGAATTTAATCTGCGCCTCGTATATCAGCAATTCCCACGCCAGGCTGTGATTGTCGCGGTTTACAAATTCCGAAAGTTCCTCTGTGAAAAGTTTCCCGCAAAATGCCGTTTTGTTGTCCGCAAATTCCTGCAAATCCTCAAATCTTAAATCCCGAACAGCGTTCTTAACCGCTTGATACATCCTGCGGTCGGGCTTGCAGTAAGTTTCCGGAAAATCCTCGTCATCAAAACAACTCACAAACATTTCACGCACCAGCGTTCCAACAGTATGCGGGATTTTGTCAGGCAGAGAACACCTGTAGTCCATGTACCCCAGCGTGTGAAACCATTCCGAAAGATTTGAAACTTCCGCGAAAGCAGTATCGCAAAGCCCCATGTCACATTCGGGGAAAATGTCTTTCAGCAAAATATAAAGCCTGCAATATTCGCAGTATTGCTTGAAATTTTTGTCGTTGTTGCTGTAAATCCCGTATTTGCGGCGTTCAAAACATTTGCGTATATTCGGCAGATAATCCCGGCTGTTAAGCAATTTATTCTGTTGCCTTACAAAAACCTGAAGATAAACATTCGGCTTAATCGGTTTCAGAAAACTGTTTGCCTCAATCACCCGCGAAATTGCTTCAATGTTGTCGTGCAGTACATTTGAGTCTGAACATTTTCCCGCAAATTCCTTTCCGCAAAGCAAGGCGAAAACGCGCTCGCTGTCGTTTCCGCATTCTGATACGCCGTCCGAGTAATTTATTTTTGCAGTCATTATCTTCTTAAATTCCGAAAGTTTTTCTTTTCGCGTTTCGAGAAAATTTGCGAGTTCGGACAAACGTTCTTTAACTCCGAAATAACGGCGGATTTTAAGCTCCTCATTTTCCGATTGAGTAAGCTCATCATCGTAATATTCCGAAAAATTTCCGCCTGCCGTAAGCCACAGCAGAAGTTTCATCCCGTCCTGCGAATTGTTAGCTTTCAGCAGACTTATAAGCTCCGCCCAGATTATCGGCAGTTTGCTAGAGCTGATATTTAAATTCCGCAGAATTTCCTCATAATACCCTCGCTCGGAATTTATGCTCTGAATTGCCTGTTTGTATGTCATTTTGTTTTCGGAAAGCAAATCTTCAATTGAAGTATACGCCAGATTTTCAATCGCAAAGTCGTCGAAATCGCATTTGCTTTCGTCAAAACTGTCCGTTATTTTGTCGGCAGTAAGCCAAATATTTTTCATATTGCATTCTCCTTTTTGATAAATTATACAACATTTCTTTCCGCATTTCAATATATTTTAGTTCCAAAAAATTATTTATTTATCGGAACTCGTTTGATTGAAAAACTTCAATTTATATGCTAAAATTATCAAAAAGGAGGTGGCGAAGTGAACATTTCGGAACTGCTGAAAGCGTATTCTGACGCGCCCGATACGAAAAGCGGATTTCTTATGACAAGCGGAAAATGCATCTATCTTTACAACAACTTTTGCTGCGAGGCAGTAAGCAAACTTGTTTTTATTCGCTCGTCAAAAACCGAGATTTTGTCGGACAAATGCGGGGAATTTTTCGTTTGCCGTTACGGGGCGAAAATACTCGCGTATAAGGATTTTCGGCGCATAACGGGGCTTAACGAGCTTGTTATTTTGTACGAAATTCCGTCGGAAAATGACGGCGGATTATGCGGAGTTTTTGCATATGAAAAGGACAAGCGTTTAATGGACGCGCACTATACAGACGCGAGAATTTCGGAGCTTATAAACAGTCTTATAACAGGCGAAAGTCAGCGCACGGCGTTTGTCGGCAATCAAATGAAACAGCTTGAACAGGCGGTTCGTTTGGGCGAAGTAAGCGCGCTCAACAAAATTTACATCAACGGAAAAAGAATTTCGGACGGAGGTATTTTATGAAAACAAAATTTTATTTAGCGGCATTTTTATGCGCGGCGGTATTGATTTCGGGCTGTACTGAAAAGTCAGACCATTCGGTTCAAAACTATTCGAGCAGTACTCAGAGCAGTTTTTCGTCAAGCTCGGAAAGCTCGGAAAGTTCATCGAGCACATTAAGTTCTTCAAGTTCATCAAGCACGGCAAGTTCGTCTGTCGTGACAACATCATCGCGCTCATCTCAGTCATCGTCAAGTTCTTCCGCGCCGAAGAAAAAGGTGTATTCGAGAATAGCCGTGCTAATCAACGGAGATACGTCCACCAGCACCAACGAATGGATTTTTATGACACAGCTTTCCGATAAAGGCTTTGTAGACGGATATTTTGATGATAATATGTCGCTGAACGACTGTGATATTTATGTTTATGCGTCAGATTCTCCCGACAAGGTCGGCGAGGTTGTGCAGAAAAAGCACATTGACAAAGATGCATTCAGAGCGTTTGAATATTATTTAAACATTTCACCGTGGGAAACAACGAAATATGTAAGGATACAGGTTGTCGGAGATGATTTTAAAAGCGAATATTCAAACTATTATGAAATTCCTCCTAAGAAACAGTCAACGGTCAAGAAAGGAACCCGCTATACTCACACATTTAATGTGCCGAGCAATGTTGAGATAATTCCCGACTATTCTGACGCTGAGGAGGCAATAGAGCGCGGAGAAACTCCCGACGCTTTTTACATTCAGGTAAGGTACACCTGCCCCGGCTGTGACAGACTGTCCATACGCAATATAATCTGGGGACTGCCTTATACACATGACGGACAGCTCCCGTTCAACCACAAGTGCGGACTTTCAAGCTGCCCGTATTACAAGAGGGAAGTACATTTCTACATAAAATCTCATGCGACAAAGGCTTCGTAGTGCTTTTATGTCGATTTTCAACAAAATTTGTATGTGCTTTTTAGATATATTAAGTATAGCTTTTTGAAACAGAAAATGTTAAAATGGATTTGTGAGTAAATTTTACGAAAGGAAAAATTATGGCAATTAATAATAATTTCAACGGAACAGAACTTGTTAAAACAGCGGACAAGCTATGCAGGCTTAAGGTTATCGGCAATGATGAAAGTTTAAAGCTGAAATCGGCGGTTGAGGACTATATTTTCGAGGCAGGCAGGGAAAAGCATAAATCGCCGAGAATAGTGTGCGCGGGAATTTACAATTCGGGCAAAAGCACGCTTTTGAACGCGCTTACGGGCGGAAATAACTTTGAAGTAGGCGATATTCCCACAACATCGGCTGTTGAAGAGGTTGAACTTAACGGATATACCTACGTTGACACGCCCGGTCTCAACGCAAACAATATGGATAACGAAACGGCACAGCGCGCATTTAAGGACGCGGACGTGATTGTTTTTGTATCAAATATCATGAGCGGAGGATTGAAGTCTGATGAGGCGGAGTATCTGAAGAAGCTTGTTGATATTCTCGGCGGCACTGACAATTTAAAGTCGCAGACGATATTTGTTATGTCAAATAAAGACCAGGTATCGGAAGATGAGGCGGAGAAAATCGCCGCTGAACATTCCCGCAATATTGAAAAGACCGTGGGGTATAAGCCTGAGGAAATTTTCATCTATGACGCGGTGACCTATGAAACAGGCGTTAAAGAAGTAAGCGACGTGCTGATAAACCACAGCGGAATAAATGAACTCAAAAAGCTGATAACAGAAAAGGCAAATACAGTTTTCGGCAATATGGAGAAAATCCGCGAAAACAGAATTGCCGCCAAAAAGTCTGCTTTAGAGGGAGTTATAAGAAAAATTCTTAGCGCTGTCGATGAAAAAGTAAACAGGCTTGAAAACAGTTCTAAAGCCAAAGCAATTGATAAGGGCGCCGCAGAAAGCGCTATTGAAGAATGCAGGAAGATTGTTAATAATGCTAAATATTTTTTGCGTGATAAGGATATTATGATAGAACAATATGCCGTAAGCTTTTACGATTTGGGTGTAAGCATGACTACGCTTTATGTAAGCGAAGAAAAAAGTGAATGGTCTGCTAAAAGGCATATAAAAGAAAAACTTCAGCCCGCATACGAACGCCGCGAACGGGCTTTGAGTAAAAGGTTTGACAGTTTCTATGAGTACATTGACGAAATGTTTAATGACGGAACATTTGCAGTCAGCTTAAAAAATACATTTAACCACGCCCTTGTTCAATGTAATGACGCCTTGAAAAAATGCGGTATTTATATATCTTCGGAACATTTAAAATCCGATAACATTAACGTTCCTGTAAAGGTATTTGATAGGGGATATTTAAGAGGAGAGTTTGAAGATGATGTTATCCGATATGATGGATATTATTCGCTTGATCAATATGTTTCCATGTATGCAGATATAAATGATATGGAGTATACGGATTTGACTTTTTTTGGAAGAGAAGTTACCAAAACAGAATATTCGTGCAACGGTTATGAGGCAGCGGATGAAATGATAAAAGATATGAACGAAACTTTGATGTCCAACATTAAAAGTATATTAAAGGAAATATTTTTGCCTTATGCAAATTGTTATGATGAATTAAAATCCGAGCTTGACCGCCGTCTTGAGCTGATGATAAAAGAGGCTCGTTCCATAGTTAAACAGCACAGCACGGATTCAAATTCCGACCTTAAGGTTTTAAAGGACATGCAGGCGTGTCTTAAAAAATATTTGCAGTAACGGAGGTAAAAATGAGCATTGCAACAACATTAAGCGGTTTTTATTCTTCCACAGAACAAGCCGCGAAACTTCTTCGGGACTATCAGAAAAGCATTGACGGCAAGCAGGAGAAAATAACCGCCTGCATATCATCTCTGAAAGCCGAGGACGAAAGTATGTTCAGCGGCAGCAGCGAGATAGACAAACTTTGCAAAAATCAGGCAAGCCGTTTCAACAAGTCGATTTACGCATGGCAGAGCGCTGTTAAAAAATATGTTGACGGCAAAGAGTTTGTAAACAAGTTTGAAAAGAGCCTTTTGCTTATCGTTTTTGCTGACGTGAAAGCGGGAAAAAGTTCGCTTGGAAATTTCGTTTCGGGATATTCATATAAAGACACTCCGTACGGCAGATTTTACACCAAGCCAAAGCACTATTCATATGACTGCGCGGACAAATCACAGCCGAGCGGAGTTGAAACCGAAATCCCCGAGGGCTTTGAAGTTGCGGTTATTCAGGCAACGTCAACTATTCAGTATTTTACCTTGCTTGACGGGCTGACGTGGGTAGACACTCCGGGAATACATTCTCTTTCGGCAGAGTATGAGGAACTTGCTAAGGATTATATCAAGTACGCCGACCTTATACTGTTTCTTACTCCGTCAACCGCGCCGTGGAAACAAGACGAGGCTGAAGAAGTTGAAAAACTGCTGAACAGCGGAAAACCGCTGCTTGTGGCAATTACTAAATCGGATTCTACAACGCGCGAGGTAGTAAACGGAGATATAGTCGAAGTCAGAAAAGCCAAGAACCAGGCTGACAGAGAGGCGCAGGAAAACCGAATAAAGACCGAAATCTCAAAAATCGGGCAAAGCGATGTTGTAAATCAAACCGAGTATATATCCATTTCAACCCGCCTTGCAAATCTTGCTGTTGAGCAGAATAACGAGGAACTGTTTGAGCAGAGCAATTTCCCGAAATTTTTCGAGCAGATAGGCAGAATTATATCCGAAAAGGCTGTTGAACTTAAAATGCGCCGTCCGAAAGATGAACTTAATTCGGTTATAAACGAGCTTGTAGGCGGAAACGAAAATTTTGCGGGAATTGACGCCATTTCCGAAAATCTCAGAGCGGTTAAAGCAGACATTGCCGAGAGCGAGAAAAAGATAACTCAGCTTAAAGCCGTAATTATTGATAATGTCAGGAACAAGATAAACAATGAAGTTTACTCTATGCTTTGCGCTCAGAAGAGCAAAGGCTTTGACAACAGCGAAATTTCCCAAAAGGTAAGCGGGATAATAAACGAGTATCTCAGCAAAGAGATTGCAAGTACTGTCGGAGATGAATTAGGAAGTCTTGATGTAAAGCTTTCGGAGACCGATATTCTTATTGACGCAAAATTTGAAAAGAAAGTCAAGACAATCGAATATTCGGTATATGACACAGGCTATCACACAAGAGAACCGCGCGGGCTTTTGGAGAGAATCCGGGCATTTTTCTTTGACGAAGAATTTAAGGAATTTTCCACCGTAATACAGAATAAAACCAAGGATATTGAAATCGGCGATAACTTTAACGAATATGCCGACAATATATGGCATTCGGCGCTTTCTGTTATACAAAGCCGAACAGATGATGAATTAAAGCGTATCAGCGCCGAATATTATTCCAAGATTTCAAATGCGGTAGGCTCAATGGAAAGCAGATTAAACGCAGTACGCCAGGAACTTGAAGAGTTAAAATATTAAAGGAGAATTACAATGAAAACGCTTATTGACTATAAAAATCAGGCGCAGCAGCTTTGCAGCCGCAGTGTGCAGATCGTTGAAAAAGCAGGCTTTTCGGAAGACTCCGAAAAACTTAAGGCATTTACCGATGAAGTATTGTCCAAGACTTCGCCTCAGCTTGCTTTTTACGGAATTTACAATGCAGGCAAAAGCTCGATAATAAACGCAGTTTTCAACGAGGACATAGCGGCTGTCGGCGATATACCCACAACAAGCGAAATTCAGGAGATAAACTGGAATAACTTTAAGATTGTTGACACTCCCGGAATAAATGCTGTCAACGAACATTCCATGATTACCGAAAAGGAAATTAAAAAGAGCGATGTTGTTTTGTTTGTTGTGGCTGACCAGAATATAGAGGAGCGCAGTTTCTATGACGCTCTTGTGAGAGTGCTTAAATCAAGCGCGCAGGTGCTTATCGTGCTTAATCAAAAGGACGCAAGCTATTCTCTTAACAATTCGGAGGAAATAATTACATTAAAAAACCGCATTGTTGAACTTATAAGAACAGCTTGCAAAAAGGCAAATTTGGACACGGAAATTCTGTACAACAAAAACTTTCACGGAATAATTTCCGTAAACGCAAATTCCGCAAGAGTATCTCAGAAGGCAAGCGGGGAAACGGCGGAGAAATTATACCGCGAAAGCAATTTTGAAGAACTTATAACCAAAATGCAGAGTGTTCTTGACAGTTCAAACGGAGTCAGAATTTTGTGCCCTGCCGTAGACAAGACGCTGGAAACTCTTGAAATATGCGCTCAAAAACTGAGAGAAACTGTAGGTTCTGAAATTGAAAAAAATTACTACAACACCAAGGACGCTGTTTTAAGACGTAAGGAAAATCTTTTTGAAACAATTGTGAGCAAAGGCAAAATGCGTATATCTGCGCTGAAGGACAGACTGTACAATTCGGCTCAGAACGGAATTGACGAAAGTGAGATTACTAATCTGTATAACGAGCTCAACGCAATTATCCGCGACAGTATAAGCAGTGAAAATGTTGCTCTGAGCTCACAGTATGATTTGTATGCTGTTAAACTTAACAGCAAAAATCTTAGCAGAGATAATTTTAAAATAGAAGTACCTGAATTAAAATCAAGTGCAGATATGCCCGTGGGAAATGAACTCGATGATTTTTTAAAAATGATTTCAAGTCTGGGAAATATTACTATGCCCGAAATTTCTGTTTCTTCTGTTGTCGCGCCTCCCCCGCTGAATAATCCGAAGATAATTATACCTGTAATCCGTGCAATAGCCGGTCTTATAATGGGGAAGAAACAGAGAGAAGAAGAGGAGCGCCGCCGCAGAGAGGATCTTATAAAAGAAACAAACCGCCACAATCAGGAAATTGAGGATAAGTTAAATGCGGCAATTGCTCAGATAATGGAGATAAACAAGCTGATAAATTCCGAGTTATACAAGCTTGAAAACTCTTTTGTCAGCAGTGCACGCAATTGTGTTGACGAGGCGTTTGCTTCCCTTATAAAGAAAGTTGAAGATGAATTTGACACAGAACAGCAGAAGTCGAAAGAGACCGAAGAACTCCTTGATGAAATATCATCTGTTATCAGCGAATTGACGCAGTTCAAGACAATGATTTCGGCATAAACCCTTATTTTAAATGCGGGAGCAGTTGAATAAATACTTTTTCTGCGCGCAAACGCCGTTCATCGCTCAATTCATCGAGCATACGATATAATTCGCCGAGACTGCTGCGCTGATTTCCAAAGATAATATAATCCAGCGAAAGTTCAAGTACCTGCGAGAGGTTTATCAGCGTTTCAATCGACATTGATTTCATTCCGCGCTCTATCTCGTAAATATAGTGAGTTGTAACATTTACCATTTCCGCAAGCTGTTCCTGAGTAATTCCCAAATGCTTGCGTTCCGCTTTAATTCTGTTACCGATGGCATTCAGATCCATAATTTAAACCTCCAAATACATTTTGTCGTTAAGTATAGTATATATTTTTCAGCTATAGTATTTGAAGTAGCCAACAGCAATATTTTATATAATTTACAGATATAGCAAGCAAAAATCCAACCACATGAATCTTTGAGTTTATTTCCGGACTTTCTCTGAAATACAAAAGAGCCTGTAAACTGCTTTTCTGGCAATCAGCAGGCTCTTATTTGTTTTGATAAAACCGGCTGCAGGATCAAAATTTGTTGATATTTTTCTTGACAGTATGTAAAATAAGTGGTATAATATAATTAGGGAAAGGGCGTGATTTCAGTGGCTGACATAGCGGTAAACCGTGAATATCGTGACAGGCTTTTCAAATTTATATTTGGCAATCCGCAAAACAAGGAATGGACGTTAAGTTTATACAATGCCGTGAACGGCTCGCATTATACGGACGTTAGCGCGATAAAGTTGAACACCATAGAAAATGCCGTGTATATGAGCATGAAAAATGATGTATCGTTCTTAGTTGACAATACGATGAATTTCTATGAACAGCAGTCGACGTTCAATCCAAACATGCCGATGCGTTTCTTGATTTACGCAGGAATGATATACAGCAAATTTGTCGAAGAGAGCAGGCTCTATCACAGATATAGTTCTGTACAACAAAAGGCACCAACGCCGAAATGCGTGTGCTTTTACAACGGGACTGACGACAAAGATGACCAAATTGTGCTAAGCCTTACTGATTCATTTGATGGAGAGTCGGATATTGAAGTTAAAGTCAAGATGATAAACATCAATTTTGGGCATAATAAGGCGTTGTTAGATGCCTGTAAGCCCTTGAAAGAATATGCGTGGTTTGTAGACAAAGTCCGTTCTAATCAGCAGAATATGGGAACTTTGGAAGAAGCGGTAGATGAAGCATTAGAGGAGCTGCCTGATGATTCGCTCATCAAGCCGTTTCTCGTGGCAAATAAAGCGGAGGTGAAGCGTATGTGCATTACCGAGTATGACGAGTTGAGAACCTTTGCGGAGCAGAGGGAAGAGGGAAGAATAGAGGGAAAGGCTGAAGGCATACTTGAGACACTGATTGGTCTTGTTAAGGACGGTATTTTGACCATAGTTGATGCAGCGAAAAGAGCTAATATGACCGTTGCTGAATTTGAAGAGAAAACAGGTTTGAAAGCTTAAAGCCTTTGATTCGCTCATCAAGCCGTTCCTTGTTGCAAATAAAGCGGAGGTGAAGCGTATGTGCATTACCGAGTATGACGAGTTGAGAACCTTTGCAGAGCAGAGGGAAGAAGGCAGAGAAGAAGGCGTACTTGATACACTGATTGGTCTTGTTAAGGACGGTATTTTGACCATAGTTGATGCAGCGAAAAGAGCTAATATGACCGTTGCGGAATTTGAAGAGAAAACAGGTTTGAAAGCTTAATTGATGATTACTGAAAAAGTCTTATGAAAAGTAAGACTTTTTCTTTTTAGAAGATTGCCAAAAGTCTCAAAGTGTTTCGTAAAATAGTATCTCGAACTATTTCAAATATAAAAACTTCTTGATAATGTCATTTTTTTATTATTCAATATAAAAAGTTTGGCGAAATTTGAGCGTAAATTAATGGATTATATCACTAAACCTTTAAGTAGAATCACTATAAGAAAATTCAGCAAAATTGTCAGAGCAATTTTCGGTTGTAAATCAGATGACGAACCGTTTCCTGTGCTTGAAGCTCTGGAAATGCTCCCGGATATAGTTGAGAATACAAATTATGAAATTGTTGATGACAATGATATGCCTGCCAATTTCTTTGCACAATGTTACCAGAAACCCGAAGGCGGTTTTGTGATACAAATCAAGGAAACGGTATATAATGGCGCTTGTTATAATAACAACTATGCTTTTCGTTGTTTTATCTGTCATGAGATCTGCCATGTAATGCTTTTCCGGATAGGTTTTACACCTATATCTGCCCGGTCATTTGGAGATACAGAAATCGAACCGTTCAGAAGCGTTGAGTGGCAGGCAAAGGCATTGACAGGAGAAGTCATGATTCCCTATGAGGCTTCAAAAGGATTGACATCAGAGGAAACAGTCGAAAAATACCATGTCACCAAAAAATCAGCAGAATACAGAGTAATGCAGGATATAAAGAATAAGTAATGGAGTTTTTGAAAGGTAAGGTGATTCCGATGCACAATTATTTTTGACAAAGGAAAACGCATTGACAAGTTGCCGCTAACAACAAATCAATGCGCTTTGGGGAGTTATGAGTATGCTCATAACTACTACGGGTTTATTATATCATAGCTTCCTTTCCTTTGTCAATCGGCAAATTATACAAATATTATTTGATTGCCAGTTTAGCCAGCAGAAAGGAGAAGCTATGACTTCTTTAAATATGAGAAATAACCATCTCTTTGTAAGAAATGGTTTTGAAGTAGCAGGCAAGTGGGATATTCCTATCGTAAAGAAGCAGGATATTCCTCTTGATAATGTGCATCTTATCGCATATTCTGACACAAGGCAGAATGACAGACCGGAGAATACCGCTTGCGGAGTTCACTTCTTTATTGACGATTATCGTTTTACGGGCATTTACAACAATCCTGAGAGAAGTATCGAGAAGCTCTCACAGTATGCTTTCCTGCTTACCCCCGACTATTCGACGTATTCCGATATGAATTACTGGAGACAGCTTGAAAGCGTTGCACATAGTCATTGGGTAGGAGCATATTGGCAGAGTAGGGGCTTGAAAGTAGTTCCGACTATGACATGGAGCGACAGCAGAAGTTACTCTTTTTGTAATGACGGAGTTGAAAAGGGGAGTATTGTAGCTGTAGGCATGATTGGCTGCAAACGGTCGAAGAATGAATTTCTGCGCGGATATAATAATATGCTTGAAATAATTGAACCGTCTGCGATAATTGTTTTTGGCTCACCGTTTTCTGAAATGGACGGTAACATCATAGCTGTAGACTATCGCAGTTCAAGAAAGGTGGTGCGTTGATATGGGCGGTAGAGGAACTTATGCAGCCGGGAATAATGTTCCCTATACTTATGAAACTGTAGGATATGTTGAAGATGCAAAGGTCTTATTCGGAAAACCCGGAACAGGCTTACACGATTTACCCGTTGAAGCACATTCAAGCAATGTATATGTTAAGTTGCATAAGGACGGTACATTAAATATGATGAGGATATATGATGAGCATTATCTCACAGCGGAGATAGCTTATCACCCTGAGCCGGATTTAACAGGAAATCGTAAACCGGTATTGCATATTCACTACTATGATCGCAGCCTCATGCGAACTGATGCAGCTTATTTAGACTATGAAACCTTTAAAAAGTATGAAAAATATCTTGTAGGAAGGAAGTGGTATAATGATTGACGGAAATGCAAGAGATTTCATTGAAAAACTTCATTATGAAGATCATTATGTGATTTACAATGGTAAT
Source organism: uncultured Clostridia bacterium (assembly GCA_947625455.1). Classification (GTDB taxonomy): domain Bacteria; phylum Bacillota; class Clostridia; order Oscillospirales; family Ruminococcaceae; genus CAG-115. The sequence continues at coordinate 18,349 of CANQOJ010000022.1, forward strand.
AAATATTTCTTTAATGGTTGTCAGACCAAAGCATCATCTGACGGAACAGTAGAATACGTAAGTCTCGAAGTATATAATCTTACAACAGATGAAACGATCTTTTCAACAAAAAAACCTTTTTCTTCTGAATGTGTTCTTGCTTTAGAAGAAGCACCAATCTGGGGTGGAAAAAC
>CANQOJ010000023.1 GCA_947625455.1 uncultured Clostridia bacterium
ATACGGCACGGATGGCAGCGAGTATATGGAATCCATCTATGACGACGGAATTACGAATGACGCACAGCAATCAAATGATCAGATCGTCGGAAGCGATGGCAACGATATGCTTTACGGCGGCGACGGCGACGAGCGTATCACAGGCAAAGCAGGCGACGATGTTCTTGACGGCGGCAAGGATAATGATTATATTAATGGCGGCGCAGGTAACGACACCTACACCTTCAACAAGGGCTACGGTGTTGATACCATTAGCGACGGCGAGGGTCTGAACACGATCAATATATACGGATATTCGGCGAATCAGATCAAGGCATACCGTACTAATTGGAACAATATCACGATTACGTTTGCGGACTCCGATGACCAAATCGTGATCGAGGGCTTCTTTAATTCAGAGGCAAACAGAAACTTCTACCTCACCTTTAACGGCAGCGGAAGAGTACACGCGACCGCTTCCAACAGTCCACTCAGAACTATCTACGGTACGGACGGCGACGACTATATGGCAGCTATGGACGACAGAGGCGTGACACTTTACGGCGAAAGCGGCGCGGACAACCTCAACGGCGGAGGCGGCGCTGACAGACTGTACGGCGGCATCGGCAACGATCAGTTGTACGGAAACGGCGGCAGCGATATTCTTGACGGCGGCGAGGGCGACGATATGCTCTACGGCGGCGCAGGAAACGATACCTATATTTTCAATGTCGGCAGCGGCACAGATACGATTATCGACAGCGAGGGTATAAATACGATCTCGTTCGGCGCGGGTCTGGCGGAGGACGCTATGACCGCTTACAGACACAACTGGAACGACCTTATGATCACATTCGAGGGCATTGAGGACAAGCTGATAATTCAGGGCTACTTCGGCTCTGAAAGCAACCGCAATTTTGAGGTAAGATTTGCGGACGGCACACGCTATGCTTACGATGACGCGGAAAATCCCATCAAGCAGGTTCACGCGACCGAGTATGACGATTGGATGACCGCATGGAGCGATAACGGCATTGCGCTGCACGGCGACGGCGGCAACGACAATCTCACGGGCGGTGCTGGCAGCGATATGCTGTTCGGAGGCATCGGAGATGATACCCTTAACGGAAATAACGGCGATGATATTCTCGATGGCGGTGAGGGCAATGATTTCCTCTACGGCGGCTCCGGCAGCGACGTCTACAACTTTGGCATCGGATACGGCTCGGATATTATTGAGGACAACGATGGCGACAATGTCGTTAGATTCCTTGATATGAATCCCGATGAAGTTTCGTTTGAATTGAAAGATAACGGCGAGCTTATGATATCTGTTGGAGAGGGCGGGGATGTTCTGACGATCCGCAAATTTGATCTCGAGCGCTTCGCGTTCGAGTTCGCAGATGAGGTATCCGGCACATTCAATGTTGAAACAGGCACGTTTGAGAAAACTCTTACAGAGGAGGAACTCGCGGCACTTGAAGCGGCTAAAACAGAGGACGAGCTTGCTCAAGCAAATGCGGATATTCTGGACGAGCTTTATGCGGATGAGGATTCCGTTTCCGATCTGCTCACGGATAACGACGACACAGTGATCTCTGAGATCGCGGACAGCGCATCGGCTGACGAGAGCAATAATTCGGCGGACAACATTGAAGTTCAGGTAATGATTCTCACCGAAAATATGGCGGCATTCTCGAATGAAAGCAACATTTCCGACAGCATGAATATGCAGCGCAGCGCAGACAGCCTTGCGTTTGCGGATCAGCTTCTGGTTGGAACTCATGCATCATAAAAACTTTGGCGCAAATTCATTTCGTGCATCAGCTTCAATGCTGCTGCATATTTTTTTGAAATGGAGGTCGAAAAATGGAGAAAACGCAGGACAGTGGGCTAACCTGCTTTATGATAGTGATGAAATTTCACGGCATTCCCATAACAAAGGAGCAGGCGGAAAATTTGTCGGTGCTTGATCCCGATCAGAAAACGGGCGAGATCGAGATAATTGAGTCAGCCAAAAAGCTGAAAATGCGGGCAAGGCTTTGCCGTTTGAACGTAGGCAAGCTAAAAAATGTCAATGCCCCCATTATAGCCAAAAACAATGACGGCGAGTTCTTTATAATCGCAAAATCCACAGAAGATAAATTTATGCTTTTATTTACCGATAAAACTCAGCCCGAAATAAAATCCCGAGAGGAACTCGCCGAGATTTGGGATGGTACGGCAATTTTAATCACGAAAAAAGGAATCGCTGACAGAGAAGCGATTTTCAGCTTTAAGTGGTTTATTCCCACTATTCTGAAATTCAAGAAAGAATTTATACAGGTTCTGATCGCCGTATTCACGGTACAGATACTCGGCATTTTAACGCCTGTTATGACACAGGTGGTCGTAGACAAGGTGTTGGTACACAAGAGCATGTCTACGTTGAACGTACTCACAATCGGGATCGGGATAGTATACGTTTATGAGCTGATACTCGGGCTTGCGAAAAATTACGTTTTCACGCACACCACCAACCGGATAGATGTAATGCTGAGCTTCAAATTATTTCGGCATTTGTTCGCGCTTCCGCTGAAATATTTTGAGTCAAGACGCGTTGGTGAAACGGTGGCGAGAGTACGCGAGCTTGACAGTATAAGAAATTTTCTCACAGGCACTCCCCTGTCCTCGATGATTGATCTTATTTTCACAATCGTATACATAGTTGTGTTGTTTTTCTACAGCCCGATGCTTACAGTTATAGTGATTTGTTCAATTCCCGTTTACGCGGTCTTGTCGGCGATAGTAACGCCGTTGTTTAAGAAAAGGCTCGACGAAAAATTTGAAACGGGAGCTTATACACAATCATTTTTGGTGGAATCCATTACGGGTGTGCAAACGGTAAAATCTTACGCCCTGGAACCGAAGTTTGAGAAAAAGTGGGGCGATCTGCAATCCGACTATGTTAAAGCAAGCTACAAAACCTCAATGGTTTCGGCAACGGCGGGAACTACCGGACAGTTTATCCAAAAGGTATTCGACTTGCTGATTTTGTTTTTCGGCGCAAAAGCTGTAATGGATGGTAATTTTACGGTCGGGCAGCTTGTAGCGTTCCGTATGCTTTCCGGCAGAGTTAGCGGTCCTGTGCTGCGGCTCGTACAGTTGTGGCAGGAGTACCAGCAAGCATCGCTGTCGGTAAAGCGGATCGGAGATATTTTCAATACCGCCCCGGAGCCGGTCCTTAATACAAATCAGACTTCTATGCCGAAAATCCATGGAAAAATAGTATTCGATAAAGTACGATTCAGATACAATCCGCAAGGCGGCGAGGTAATTAAAGGAATGAGCTTTGAGATCGAGCCGGATACGATAGTCGGAGTTGTCGGCAGAAGCGGCTCGGGGAAAAGCACGGTCTCCAAATTGATACAACGCTTGTATATTCCCGAGGGAGGAAAAATCTCGATTGACGGAATGGATATTTCGCTTGTGAATCCCGCAATGCTGCGAAAGCAGATCGGAGTTGTTCTGCAGGAGAACTTTATGTTTAACGGAACTGTCGCCGAGAACATTTCGATACACTGCCCTACCGCCTCAATGGATCAAATCATAAGCAGCGCAAAGATTGCGGGAGCGCACGATTTTATACTTGAGCTTCCTGACGGCTACAACACGATAATCGGTGAAAAAGGAATGGGATTATCGGGCGGTCAGAAACAGCGTGTAGCAATAGCAAGGGCTATTCTGAACAATCCGAGAATTCTTATTTTTGATGAGGCAACCTCAGCTTTGGATTACGAATCCGAAAGCATTATTCAAAATAATCTTAAAGAGATATGTAAAGGACGGACGGTTCTGATAATCGCCCACAGACTATCCACGCTGAAAGACGCGAAAAAAATAATGGTTATCGACAGAGGAAATCTTGTGGAATACGATACACACGAGAATTTAATGGAGCAGCAGGGTTTGTATTTCCATTTGTACAACCAACAAAAGCGAGGTGACACTGATGAACAATACGTTAACGGAATACGTTCTGAAACATGGCAGAAAGCGTGATAAGGAGCTCAAGTATGATTTTATGCCATCGCTGCTCGAGATCATCGAGCGACCGGCGCACAAAGCCGGAACTGTAATAATCGTTGGCATTTTTACGCTGCTGATCGCTGCTGTTATCTGGGCTTGCGCTTCGGAGATCGATGTGGTCATTACCGCGAGCGGAAGTGTTCAGCCTATCGGAAATCTCAATGTGATAAAAGCCTATTCGGGAGGAACTGTCAAGTCTATAAACGTTTCCGAGGGAGATTTTGTACAGAAAGGCGATGTTCTGATCGAGCTTGACACGCAGGCGCTTGAAATTGACGCCGATCAGCTTCAAAAGCAGCAGAAAATACTTGAAGTGCAGCGGGATATTTACAATAAAATAATTAGTGGGAGCGATCTATCCGACGTTGATCCGGATAATTATTCTGACGAATTGAAGCCGTATATCCGGTCAATTCTTGATTCCGATGCGGAATACAGAAATTCGCTTGTAAATTATGAAAACGAAAAAACCGCCGCCGAGATCAACAAGGAGATTGCGGAGCTGCAGTTGCAACAATACCGAGCTACGGGAACGGAGCGTCAGATCAAAACGCAGGAATTATCGGTGCGGCAAAACGCGCTGTCTGTGGAGAACGCGGAACTGCAGATCGCCAATGTTAAAGCACAGTACAGCTCACAGATAAATTCCAATATTTCCGAGATAAATAACACACTTGAAGAAATTCACACGAACCTTGAAAAGTACAGGCTGTCTGCGGAATATCAGGATATTACATCGCCTGTCAGCGGATATGTGAATAGCCTCGGTATAAATACTCTTGGAGAAACTGTGACCTCAGCGCAGCAGCTTGTGACGATAGTCCCCGATAACACTCCGAATGAAATGCTCTGCTATGTCAAGAACACGGACATTGCGGACGTTGAACTCGGAATGGAAGCTGAAATAAAGCTTGAGGCTTATCCGTACAACAAGTATGGCACAGTCAAGGGAACGGTGAAATACATCAGTCCCAGTTCGTTCGCCAATGAGCAGCTTGGCAGCGTATATATCGTCAAGCTTGAGCTTGACGAGGACAACGAAAACATACACATTATTTCGGGACTTTCGGGCGCGGTCGAGATCAAGACCGATAAGCGAACGGTGATGGACTACTTCCTTGAGCCTATCGTTAAAGGGTTCGGGGAAAGCTTGAAAGAGAAGTAGATAAAATTTAGGAGGGTTTCATTTTGACATTAGCAGAAAAAGCTATTAGGTGGCTGAAAGAGGTTCTAATAAAAGCGCTTTTGGTTTTTGCAATAGGATGTATTGTCCTTTCAACAAAAAGTGAAACGGGTATTGAGGTTATTATTCCATTCATTGTCATTGATTGTTGTGTGGGGTATGTTTATCGAAACAAAATTATTTCGGAAAAAAATATGTGCCTTGCTAAATCGCTTGTAAACAAGGGCGATGACACAGTATTTAATTCCGAATATTATGATTTATATCAAGAGTTCAATTATAATAGATTGGTTGTGATATTTCGATCATTAACATTAGCGTTGGCATTAACTCCGATAGTATTTGGGTGGATAGATGATTTAGGTACATACATAACTGCCGGAATGTTGTTGATGACTTTATCATTGTTGATTATTTCTTTTGTTTTGTTCGCTGGAAAAAGAGATACTATTATTATGAGTTTAATTAGTAAAAGAGGAAAGAGATGGTTCGATAAATATTCGGAAGAAGAACTTAAATTACTCCGTCAATTGTCCGAAATTGATTCAAACAAACAAAACGACAAGTAGTTCACATGTGATTAAATACAACAACATTATATAAGGAGTTGATTATCATAGTCCAAATAGCCTGTGAAATCAAGGACATTCGTGCCCTCGGGCTGTTTGGCATCATCGGCTTAACACCGACAAATCAATCAGCTCTTGATAATTTCAAATCCGAGGCAGAACACCGCCTCGGATATTTTTTTGCCCAAAAGCGGATAGATGCTCGGTGCAGATCTCCTCCCGTAATTTAGATTTCACTCAAAAACGAAATTCTAAATTACAGGAGGGGCAAAAATGTCCAAACCATACATTATGAAGAACGGCATAGCCGTTGAGGTCTCGGACGAGATCTATGAAATCCTTAAGAAGTCGGATCGGCACATCAAGTATGTTGAGCGTGATCTTAAGGAAACGAGATACATTATCAATAAAGAGAAAGTAACTGTCAAGGAAATCCCCGCCCGTGAGGACTCGCTCGACAGACTGACGGCGCTCGGACTCGACTTTGCAGACCAGACCACTAACTTCCGAGAATCGGTTATCGATAAAATAATGCTTGACCAAGCACTTGAAAAGCTGAGTGACGAGGAACGCTACCTCATCACTCAGCTTTTTTATTTTGGGCGAACCGAGCGGGATCTTGCAGATGAGCTTGGTGTTTATCGAAACTCAATTCACTTGCAAAAGAAAAAAATACTTGCAAAGCTGAAAAAAATAATCGAGGGGGGTGGTGTGTTGTGATTTTTAACAAATCGCATAGGGATATTATTGAATTTTCGGTTAAAGCGCTGAATTCGATAAAAAGTGTTGTGCAAAACCGCCTTCCCAACGGCGAATATTATGAAGGGGTAAATTTTACCCGTTCAGTTCTTTGAAAATTGAATAGCAGTATTTCAGATACTTTCCCTTGCGCAGCCGAGAGTGGTTGAAAGCGACAGGAGCCTCCCGCCATGACGTTCACCGGATCGCAGATTGGACAAGCCCGGCACTTTGCCGAACGAGCGATGACTCAATATTATTCCAACAGACGATCCATAACCGAGCGATAAAGAGCAGCTCCCGAAACCGATGTGGCAGTCGGTGCGCGATGACCTGCGTAAGGGGATAATGATACTTCCGTCCAGCCACAGTCAACACAATGGGGGCGGCTTCATGAGAACCATGTTGAGGTTAGAGTCCTATGACGCTGCAATGCTAAGCAGCGGTCTGAAATATTCCCTTTTAGTCGGGGTGCGGGGCAAATACGACAGATTCTACAGGCAAACAAGCGGAGAAATCCGCTGTTAATATACATTGGTAACGGCTCTGTAATCGCACAGAGCCGTCACCGTTTGCACACTGAAAAGTGTGCAAATTTCAGTCGAGTTCACGAACAAGATTGAAATTTGCACATTTTAATAATAACGGAGGAAAAATTTATGTACTATAGTAAAATCAGGCGGGGTGAAAAACATGGACGCGGAGAAAATACCAACATCGTGGCACAGATTCCGGACAAGCATTGTGTTCGCGGAGAGATATATCTTGCGAACCTTGAGCCGGTCGTCGGCAGCGAACAGGGCGGTATTCGTCCGGTCGTAATACTGCAAAACAACGTTGGGAACAAGCACAGCCCGACTACTATCGCGGCACCTATCACAACCAAGCGCGTACCCAATAATTTGCCGATTCACGTTTTTGTGTTCGCGACTCGTTCCGGTTTGCCGCAGGACTCCTGTGTCCTGCTGGAGCAAATCCGAGTGCTGGACAAGTCTCGGCTGACCGAAAAAATCGGTAAGGTGAACGCGGTTACAATGGACTACATAGATACCGCGCTTAAAATAAGTGTAGGCTTAAATTCGAAATACAACTGAGGTGAAGTATGGACAACGAAGCGATTATCAGGTACAAATTCTACTTGTGCCGCAATTTTTTGGACAAGCTGTTTGCGGATAATATCATAACGAAAACGCAAAAGGCAAAGCTTGAAAGCGTGATAGCAAAGCGGCTTGCGGACGTTTGAACTCTTGTCCGCTTTTGTCGGTTTCGACGGGAAATCCCGTAGATATTTCGGTGACATTGGTGATAGATAAATCCGATTTTTTTCGGTATATTGTGTTGTGAAAGGAGATGATCAGATGGCTGAAATAACAATAATTCCGGCAAAAGAACGCTCGTCGGAAATCGTCAGAACGGCGGCTTACGCGCGAGTGTCGAGCGACAGCGAGGATCAGCTAAACTCATTCGCGGCACAGATACGGTACTATACAGAACTGCTTCAGAACAGTACAGACGCGGTGTTCGTGGATATGTATGCGGACGAAGGGATCACCGGAACCTCGGCGGCGAAACGCGCGGACTTTCAGCGGCTGATGAGCGATTGCCGAAAAGGAAAAATTGACCGGATTCTCACAAAATCCGTATCAAGATTCGCGAGAAACACACCCGAGTGCTTGGCGGCGGTTCGTGAGCTGAAAGCCCTCGGAATCAGCGTATACTTTGAAAAAGAGGACATAGATACCGCCGAGATCAGCACGGAAATGATGCTGGCAATATACAGCCAATTCGCGCAAGAGGAATCGATGTCTATCTCTAAGAACTGCCGAATGGGTGTACATAAGCGTATGGCTGATGGAACTTATAAAAACCCCTCAACCCCATTTGGATATGACTACGTTGATGGAAAACTGCAGATTAATCCCGAGGAAGCGGAGATTGTAAAACAGATTTTTACATGGTATCTCGGTGGTATTGGAATGACTGAAATTGCCAAGAAATTAAATTTACTTAAAGCAAATAACAAAAAGTGGTGGTACAGCACAATACAAACCATAATATCGAACGAGAGATATATAGGAGATTCACTTTGGCAAAAGCGGTTTACAACCGATGCGCTACCATTCAAATTGATGAGAAATCATGGTGAGAAGGAACAGTATTATGTCAAAGGAACACATGAGCCTATTATCGAAAAAGAGGTTTTTGACACGGCTCAAAAAATACTTTCTGAGCGCGATAAATTAAGAGTATATGTAATAGGAAATAGTCCGTTCAAGGGTAAAATTCATTGTGGAAACTGCGGAAATACATTCAGGCGCAAGACGCACAATGATTGTGTACGATGGGTATGTCGAAATCATGATGCCTCAGCTTCAAACTGCATTATTCGCCAAATAAGAGAAACGGAATTTCAAGCGGCATTTGTGAGATTGTGGAATAAGCTCCAAGCGCATTATAAGATGATCCTAGTTCCCATGCTCCAGCAGTATGAAACACTTTACGAAAAAGAAAAATCCGGAAACATTCAGCTTTCTTCGCTACGCAAGGAAATAGCTGATATTAAGCAACAAATCCACTTGCTTGCGATGCTGAATACACAAGGAACGCTTGACAGCGCCTACTTCAAGGAACGCTCGCAGGAACTTGACCGAAAACTGCTTACTGCTCAAAGGCAGCTCAACGCTAATCTTGACGATCAGGACAGCGAGAGGCTTGACGGACTGCGGAAACTTACCGAGATATTCAATAGAGCCGAGCCGATAACCGAATTCGATGAAATAAAATTCGCTCAGATTGTTGAGAAAATAACGGTACTGTCCGAGTCGGGAATCCGCTTCGATTTGATCGGCGGTATAGGCTTTACAGAGCAGATAAAGAGGTGAAAGAATGCTAAAGAACAGAAACATTCCGTTCGGTTACTGTGTGATAAACGGACAATATGCAATTAACGAGAAAGAAGCAGAGGCGGTTCGGAAAATCTTCGAGGAATACATAAATGGCAAATCGCTGAAAACCATCGCCGCCGAAATGCAGATACCGTACAATTCCGGCAAAGCGGTCTGGAACAAGAACATGGTTTGCCGAGTTCTTGAAAATTCAAAATATCTCGGTGAAAACGGATTCCCGAAAATTATATTAAAAGAAGATTTTGAGCAAGCTGCTCGGATAAAAGCAGAGCGCAATACATACCGCAAACCCGCTCCGCAAGCCGAAGCACAAGAGCCAAAATTAACAGCAACCGAATATGAGCCGACTGAGGAAATCGAGCAAATGACCAATGAAATAAATCGGCTGCTCGATTCGGAAAATCCCGACAAGAACACGGTTGAGGAACTTATAATAAAGTGCGCTCAATTAAAATACAAAGCCATAAACGAGGTGAGAAAATGACGGACACAATTGCTCAGAACAATATGCGGATAGTTGTAATTCCTCCGAAGTCCCGTGAGGAAATTCAGCGTACAACGCGCTTAAAGGTGGCTGCCTACTGCCGCGTCAGTACCGACCAAGAGGAACAAGAAAGCAGCTACGAAGCGCAAATCAGCTACTACACAGATAAAATCGGGAAGAACTCCGAATGGCAGATGGCTGGCATATTCGCGGATGAGGGCATCACCGGAACTCAGGCAAAGAAGCGTCCCGAGTTTCTCAAAATGATTAAGCTCTGCCGGCAGCGGAAAATAGACTTGATCCTCACGAAATCCCTATCAAGATTCGCCCGAAACACGGTTGACAGCTTGAACTACATACGCGAGCTGAAAGCGCTTGGAATAGCCATAATCTTCGAAAAAGAGAACATAAATACGCTTCAAACCGATACCGAAATGATGTTGACGATTATGTCATGCTTCGCGCAAGCAGAATCGGAGTCAATCAGCAAAAACGTGTCATGGGGAGTGCGGCAAAGCTTCAAGAATGGCAATGTCCCAATGCAATACACGAGGCTGCTTGGTTATAAAAAAGGTGCGGATGGCTTACCCGAAATTGTACCCGATGAAGCGGAAATAGTTCGGGAAATTTTCCGCAGATACCTTGACGGCGCTAGTATGGAACAGATTGCTGATCACTTAAATAATATGGGTCTGACGACTAAGGGCAGCGGCTCGCCTTACCGAAAAATTGCAATTAAGAGAATACTGACAAACGAAAAATACACAGGCGACGCTCTTCTCCAAAAGACATATGTGACCGACTGCATCACGAAAAAAACTCGCAAAAATAACGGTGAGCTGCCGATGTACTTGGTGAAAAACCACCATGAGCCGATCATCTCCAAAGCCGACTTCAACAGAGCGCAGGAAGAAATGGCTCGGCGGTCGGCAAAGCGAGTGATAGCGGACAAGCTTACCAAAGGCGAACAAGGCAAGTACAGCGCAAAATACGCTCTGTCCGAACTGCTCGTCTGCGGAGAATGCGGAACTCATTACAGGCGAGTGACCTGGACTGCTAAAGGCTTCAAGGAGATAAAGTGGCGATGTATCAGCCGAATCCAATACGGCAAAAAGAAATGCCACAACTCGCCAACGGTTGACGAACAGGCGCTTCACAGAGCAATTGTGAACGCGATAAACGAGTTCTGCGAGGTCAAGGAAGATGTGGCAAAGGTGCTTCGGGAGAGCATAACCGAGGTGCTTGACCCGAATATTAATGGCAACGTTCAAGCAGCACAACAGCGAATTGACGAACTAGCCCACAACATAGACGAGCTGATAAAATTGGCGACCGTGCCGGAAACCGCCGAGAGTGCGATGTCCGACATTGCACGATTCAGCGAGGAAATGAAAACACTGCGGGAGTTCATCGAAAGCGAAAAGACGAAACAGATGACGGTGCAAAGAGGTTCAGCCGAGCTGGACGCAATATTGGAACGACTCGAGCGGGAGGAGTTCAGCTTGACCGAATATGATGACATAGTGACAAGACAGCTTATCGAAAAGATCACTGTCGAGAACAAGTGCTTCATAACGGTTATCTTCAAAGGCGGGTTTGAAATCGGAAGGGAGCTGGTATGATAATATTATTGAGCGACAACATGAGGGGAGGTGATCAAACATGGAGGTTGAAATTTCACAAGAACTTTACGAACTGCTTTTGATGCAGGCGGCAGAATCCGGACTTACGGTTGAGGAACTCATTTCGTTCGTATTCGGAAAATATATGAAGGGGGTTGAATAACAATGCCGAACGATGAAAAGAAAGGTATTACGGTCAAGATTGATGCCGGGCTTCACGCAGAAGTCCGGCAGTTTTTGGAGAGTCACAGCATGACTATGGCGGAGTTCGTAACATTGGCGTTACAAGATGAACTTCATCCCAAACTTAATATTCAGGAGGACAAGAACATGGGCAATATGCGAACACTTGCGTTTCAGGTGCCGGAGGAACTGTTCCACAAGATCAAGGACTACCTTCAGCGTAACAACATGACGCAGAAAGAATTCGTGATCGGACTAATCGAAACCGAGATCGAACGCGATTTGATACAGAGGGCAGCCGTGGGCGAAGGACAGACAGAATCAGCCGCTGTGAGCGATTGTGAGAGCGTTTCTGAGGAAGTCGGGGAACAACCCGATGAACAGGAAAGCAGCGATTTTGACGACGATAATGAGAAATTCGAGAACATCGATGACGAAGAATCCGAGGACGTTGATGAGGAACAGGACGAGTTCGAGGATCAGGGAATGTCGATGGGAATGTGAGGTGAATGCCTTACTACAACTTAATTCACATAAGCTCGGATTTCGGCAAGGCAGGCGCTCGTAAAATTGCACAAATATATTGCCCCAATTTGGGCAAATCAGACAAATAAAATGCAAGTTGCGCAAGATTTCTTCATCTTGCGCAATTGTCTATTTATTACAAAAAAATTAGCATTTTTTGTAGAAAATTGTTGACATTTGAGGAAAAATATGATATAATAACTATAGACGTAAACATGGGATAATTGTATATTATCTTAATTAGCTATACAGTTCCTTGTTCCTTAGTGATGCTTATGATTTGTCTTATAAACACAATTGTGTATGTTTAAGTTTAAATTTGAGCTTTTGAATGATATTGTTTATCAATAATGAAAAAAGATACCACAAAGAGGAGGACATTTTATGAAATGGTTGCACATCTCGGATATCCATTTCAACTTCAAAGGATATGAGAGTTCCACAGTGCGTAATAAGTTATTATCGTCACTAAAAGAACTAAAAATTTGTGTTGATTTTATATTAATCACAGGAGATTGTTTGTATAAAAACGGCAGTGATGGTTTCAACTGTGATAAAATTATTTCTTATATAAGAGATATCGCTAAGAGTTGTAATTGCCCAAACAGTAGAGTATATTTTTGCCAAGGAAATCACGATTTGGATAGGGAGAATGCTGACAGGAATAACAAAATTGACAAAATTAGAAAAAAGAGAATACAGTTTAGTGATGCATATTGCCAGTTAGACAATGTCGCTAATGATAAATTTCAAATGATTGTAAGAGGAGTTACGAATCACGGTTATTCCTCCTACCAAATTTTTGCACCTAATAACTCGAATTATAGAATAATTACTTTGAATAGTTGTTTGCTTTCAAAGGATAAAAGAGATGTTGGTCAACTTCAACTATGTTGTGATAAGCTCATTGAAATTGAATCCCAAATTCGTAATGATAATAGGATTAATATTTTAATCATGCATCATGGTGTCGACTGTTTGGAGAAGAAGGACTCTGTTCAGTTTCAACATTGGATGGAAGATCATAATATAGATGTTGTTTTTTGTGGTCATACGCATAGATCGTCAGTAGAATCTTATGCTGAAACAGGCGTTGATTTAAAGCAATTTACAGCTGGAGCAATAATAATTGATGATTATGCGATACCTAGTTTTTATCTATGCGAGTATGAATATGGCGGTGAATTGGTTTCTAAATTATTCACATATTCAAAAGATGCTGAGATTTGGGGACTCGATAGCCATAGTTTACGCAAATTTAAAGATGGAATATTCTCATATAAATTAAGTAGAATGACGCTTGACCTTTCTTCATACAAAGATTTTATAAAAAGAATGAATAAAATGTATTTCGATAAGTTTCATTCAGATGAAATTGTATCGAGCAATTTGTATGGTTGCGAAAAATTTGATATTTCAAAAATAATTAGTTCACTTAGTAATGTAAATATGCCTTATGAGAAGGCTTTAGATATCACTTTTCAAGTGATGATGCAGATTACTGACTCCAGATTTCAGGTTGCTGGTAATAAACTATCATGCACTGAACTAAAAAAAGTAATATATGAAAAAATCATTTCTCAGAAGGCATCTGTAGATGAAAAAGAGTATACAATAAGTTGTTGGGCAAGTAGGTATGCTAGACGATACAATAGACATTCAGAGATGATTGTTCAAATGCAAAACGGGAAAACTGAAAAAATTAATTATTCTTATGTACAGGGTTCATTATTGAAATATATTTTTGATGATGTTACTGGAAACGAAATATTTTATTTGAAAACATCTAAAAATGAACTGCAGAGAATGTCCGAACGTATTTTAGATTTTTTAAGAAACATTGGAATCTTTGAAATTCGTGAAATTGCATTACTTAGCCTTGTAAAGGAATATATGACACAAAAGCCCCATCCTTGGTTGGTTAATGATAAAGAGCAAGTTGTGTCTTATAACAAGGAGCAGGCCGAAGAACATATAAAAAGGCTTGATAACCATGAAAAAGCCTTGATATTGCAAACAGAGGCTGCTTATCATATATGTGCCACATTTCTTGCACTGTATGACAAAGTTATTGGATGCCTGGAAACATCTCCAATAATCACACTAAAAACTGCAATTAATGGAATGAACAATGATGAAAACTTTATACTTAATAAAATGCCAATGCAAAAATATCAAGTTTTTCAATTAAAGAAAGATTTGGAAAATCTTGGTGTTGAATTTTCAAATTTTGTTGATGCTGTTAATGTCATTTATGATTTTATAATTTGCAGGCGGGAGGTTACCAATGAAAAAACAACTTCTGCTTTAATTAACTTGTGGAATATAATAAGAAAACTGGAACAAAAACCAACTTACGACAATAAATTATATATGGAAAATCCTCTAAAGAGATTGAAATATATTTTTGAATGTGGTACTGGTTTTATTGTGAAATCACCTCTAAAAGATTTGAGTTCATGCTTTTGGTTTGAGCCAAACTGGGAAGAATACGAAGCCAAACAACAGCATTTGGGATCTCAAATATTAGTTTGCGTTATTAAATGTGTTGATTTTGTAACATCAATATTTAACTATTTATATAATGACAGTACTAAAAATTCTAGGACTACCGAGTTGATATTTGTGTATGATAACTATGCTCATTTTTCTAAAGAGGATAGAAATACTATTCGGAATGTGTTTAAGGGTAAATCAATTAAATGCATTTTTATTCAAGAGGAAAATTTCTTCGATATTTCGGAGCACAATAATTGGAGAAATGTTCTGTTTGATATTATCCGCATAAGTAAAATAAGTTGATTTATCTTTGAAATACTCACTAAATATGACGAGAGTGAATCACCTATCGAATCTGCCCCCTGTGGTTCAATTTAACTTGATCTGGTACAGCAGACAGCTATGAGTGAGATACTGACCGATTCCGAGAAAATAGCATAGAAACAGCCGAGTAGCAATAAACAGTAGCTGTGAACGATTGTGAGAGCGTTTCTGATGAAGTTAGGGAAAATAACACATGGAGCGAAAGTGCTGATTTTTCGACCGACTTTGATTGAAAGAGAAAGAATTTGGACGATGAACAGGATGAATACAAGGATGTTGTAATGTTTATGAGCATATGAGGTAATAAATTGATTGTAGTCCAAATCCCAATGGTTTGGATTTTGACAAACTGTGACTTTCAAGGCTCGTGAAATTGTACAAAAAGCTTTTCGTTATTTTTGACAATCAAACAAAATAAATATGCGTTGCGCTGAATTTTGATATCTTGCTCAAATGGCATTGAAAAACATATCAAAGTATACTATAATAACTATAGGTAAAATTATCCACCTATGGCAAAAGAGGAGGGGATACAGATATGTCTTATTGTTGCGAGGAATGCTTTTCAAACGAAGCGATTAAAAGTTTTATTCGGAAAAAAAGCAGTACGTTGGGAGAGTGCGAATATTGTGGTTCAAGTGAAAAACCATTAATATCACTTCGAACATTAGGAAAGCATATGTGTTCGTGCTTAGAGAAAGCATATGAATATGTGGATGAGGGAACCGGGGCTATGTATGATAGCGAAGATGGGGTATATTTAGGGCCAGATGGAAACGAGGCAACGGTATATTCTGTCAGAGAAATACTGATGGAGGAAGAGGAGACATTTTCAGATATTACAAACAGTGATAGGTTAGCTTATGATTTGTTTTCGGGATTAGTAACATATGAAGAACAAAAGGATGGTGTTTTTAATCCCTTTTGTGACATTGATTTGCAGTGTTTTGTAATTAAAGATAATTTATATGGTTTAGCAGCAACACAAATTTATCACACATGGGAGTTATTTAAACATACAATCAAGCATTACAATAGATTTTTTGAAATTAATGGTTTGGAAATTCGCAACAAATGTTTAGAAAATATAAACACATATCTTTACGATTTTATTACTGATATCGATATAGATACGGTATTCTATCGTGCGAGAGAGCAGGATGACTCTATCAAAGATATCAGTGGAATTGACCCATATAAAGAGATGGGACCTGCACCGTACAATAAGGCAAAAACAAATAGAATGAGTCCAGCTGGGATATCTTATTTATATGTTGCAGAAGACAAAAATACTGCGTTCTCTGAGTGTCGCCTAAATGGAAAAAGGGCAGTTGTCGCTGAGTTCAAGTTAAAAAAATCGTTACAGATTATTGATTTTTCAAAAAGTTCTTTTTATAGGGCTAGAAGTATTTTTGAAGATGATTATGACCATGATGAACGGTGGATTTCTTCGTTCTTGAAAAGCTTTGTGAGTGAAATCACAATGCCGGTTGATGATAAAGTGGAGGATCACTCTTACGATTATGCTGCGACACAAGTAATTGCTGAGTATCTGAGAAGCAAATCTTATGATGGAATTTGTTTTAAAAGTAGTGTTGGTGAGGGAAAAAGTTATGTATTCTTTTATGGACCAGATATAGAACATACTCCCAATGCTTACCCGTATCCATTCGGTGATCCATGTTTATCCCATTTGCTACCTATTTTACAACCCTTTACGGAATGTTTTGATCTAAGCAATATTGAGGTGACTGATGTTCAAAATGATGGAAAAGCTGGTAAAGTGATAGAAACAAGAGCATTATAAAAATGATTCATCTTTCCATCGGTAAAAGTTAAAAAATCTATTTTGTCACGATATTACAGTTTTACAAAATAACCCTTGCGCTTTGCGCAAGGGTTATTTTGTAAAACGCAAAGGCTTTCGCGCACGCCGCTTCGCGGCGCACACGAAAGCTCTTTGCTAGCATTGTTTTTGCTCAAATTGCCCTAAAGGCAATTTGCGTTTACGCTTCGCGCAAAAGACCGCAAAAACAACGCGGCGACTAGCTCCTATACTGCGTTTTACCTGCCCCGCGCCTTTTTGCTTCTCGCTTGGAAGCGGGGAAATCTTTTTGGTAACGATATCACACAAGGGCAATGCCCTTGACCATTTCCCAGCAGGGGTAGCTCTGCTGGGTTTGTTGTTTTCTGTACGGCGGAAGTGTGGACAAAAGTTTGAGCGGCTCTTTTTCAACCGCCCTTTTCTGTACATCGGCAGGACAATGTAGCGTTATCCGCGCAGCGGATAATGCGTGCACCATTTCCCAGCAGGGGTAGCTCTGCTGTGAACATTGTTTTCTGTACGGCTATTACGTAAAGCATTTTCGTAAGGGTTACACAAGTCGAAAGCTACATTTTTAGTGTAAGATGCACAAAGAATGTAGCTTTTTGTTTTACATATTTACTAACCGCAGGCTGAAACATTCCTGCGGTTTTACTTTTCGGAGGTGATCTTGATGAGTAAACTTAGGGTGGAAGCATATTGTCGAGTGAGCACAAATCACGACGAACAAGAATCAAGCCTTGAAACGCAGATTTCATACTATGAAAAGCTGATAACAAAACACGAAGGCTGGCGATTAGTGAAAATATATGCCGAGCGCGCTTCGGGAACTCAACTAAAGAAACGTCCCGAATTTATAAAAATGCTCAAGGCTTGTAAACAAGGAAAGATTGATCTAATTCTGACAAAGTCAATGAGTCGTTTTGGGAGAAACACGTTATGCACTTTGAAAACACTATATGAGCTTTTCAACTTAGGCGTCAAAGTCTATTTTGAGAAAGAAAACCTAAACAACTATGATAAGGAGATGCGAACCATTATGGGAATTTACGCAGGTTTTGCACAGGAAGAGAGCAAGAACATGAGCGATAACATCAAGTGGGGGATTCGTGAGAGAATGCGCGAGGGTAAAGTGTGTCTTAACTGCACACGCTTTTTAGGATATGATAAAGATGAGAACGGCAGATTGGTGATAGTTGAATTAGAGGCGGTTATAGTAAGAAAAATATTTGAACTGTATCTTAACGGGTTTGGCGTTCGTAAAATTAAGAAATATCTTGAGGAAAACGGTATCAAAACTGTCACAGATAAGAATGTTTGGAGTACCTCAACTATTGACCGCATTCTCTCCAATGAAAAATATGTCGGTGATGTGCTAATGCAAAAGAGTTTTACCGAGGATTTTCTCACGGGAAAGCGCAAGAAGAACGAGGGAGAGTTGGATATGTACTTTATTGAGAACGACCACGAGGCGATTGTTAGTAGGGAGGTGTTTGAAAAAGTTCAAGAAAGAAAAACAATGATTCACAATTTAATGGATAAATAATTGATAAAATGAATACAAT
>CANQOJ010000024.1 GCA_947625455.1 uncultured Clostridia bacterium
GCGTTGACTATCCGTATTTAAAGAGTGTTTACTGCGAACTTGACGAGCAGTACGATCCGAATTACGGCAAAACAAAGGAGTACTCTTCATCAGAGATAAAGTCAAAAATCTTTAATAAAACGGGCATAGCGCTGAATGACGAGCCGTCAACGTGGTTTGCAGTTGAGGATTACATAGAGGGCAAGTATGTCGGGAATATGACGATAGGCGGTCAGCACTCGTATGTCAATTCAAGCGGGAAAACCGTTAAGATAACGGGGCGCGTGCTTCGTGAAACAATTCTCGATTACGGCATACGCTCTCACGCTTTTGACATAAGCTACAACAGCTCAACCGATATGTTTACATTTACTACATACGGCTACGGTCACGGCGTAGGATTGAGCCAGAACGGCGCTAACGCGCTTGCGTCGCATAAGGGTTATAATTATAAGCAGATACTCGAATTTTACTATCAGGGAGCGGAAGTTAAATGAACATTCCAAAGGAAGATTTGTATGACGCGACATCTGCGGAGCTTTTTGAAAAAAGGAATTATGTAAAGGATTTGTGCTTTGAGTATAACAGCATAAAGCCGTCGCTTCTGGAAAAGCGCGACGAGCTTATGCGGAAAATTCTCGGCAGGGCAGGGGAGAACCTGTTTATCGAACAGCCGTTTTGGTGCGATTACGGGTACAACATTGAAGTCGGCGACAATTTCTACGCAAATCACGGTCTTGTTATTCTTGACGGGGCAAAGGTGACTTTCGGAAATAATGTCTTTATCGCACCGCAGTGCGGATTTTACACCGCAGGACACCCGCTGGATTATGAAACGCGCAATAAAGGTCTTGAATACGCTTATCCCATAACGGTAGGAGACAATGTGTGGATAGGCGGAATGGTTACCGTAAACGCGGGAGTGACGATAGGGAGCGGTTCGGTCATAGGCGCGGGAAGTGTGGTAATTCGTGATGTCCCTGAAAATTGCGTTGCGGCAGGCAATCCTTGCAGAGTTATAAGAAAGTTGTAATTTGTAATAAAATTCCTCGGCGTTAATATTTCTTGAACGCCGAGGTTTTATTATATGAAAGGAGTTTTTATATTATGGTAAATTTTGATTTTTGCACGCCGACAAGACTTGTTTTCGGAAAGGGAGTTATAGAAAAACTGCCCTCAATTATGGAACAGTTGGGAAAGAAGATACTACTGGTGTACGGCGGTGGTTCAATTAAGAAAACAGGTCTTTATGACAAGGTGCGGGAGTTGCTGAAAGATTTCGAGATTTTCGAGCTTTCGGGCGTTGAGCCTAACCCAAAATATGAAAGCGTTGTTGAGGGCGCAAAAATATGCCGTGAAAACGGTATTGAAGCGGTGCTTGCGGTCGGAGGCGGGAGCGTTCTGGACTGCTCAAAATCAATAGCTGCAGGCGCAAAGTACGACGGTGATGTGTGGGATTTGATTACCTACAAAGTTCCCGTAAAAAGCGCGCTGCCTATTGTCGATATTATGACGTTATCCGCTACGGGCAGCGAGTATGACGCAAATTCCGTAATATCGCGAATGGATTTGAACATCAAGACTTGCCTTAAATCTGAGCATATTTTCCCGACCTGCTCAATTCTTGATCCGACTTACACCTTTACGGTTTCAAAGCGTCAGACCGCCGCGGGCGCCGCAGACGCGATAAGCCATGTGTTTGAGAAATACTTCACCGCGCCGACAAGCGACCTTGCGGACGGAATGTGCGAAGCGGTTATAAAAAGCATAATGAAGAATGTGAAAATTGCGCTGGAAAACCCTTGTGATTATGACGCAAGAGCGGAGTTAATGGTAGACTGCGCGCTTGCCTGCAACAACATAATCGCGCTCGGAAACGGCGCGTCGGGCTGGGTTGCGCACGCAATTGAACACACTTTGAGCGCATATTATGACATAACTCACGGAGAGGGACTTGCAATCATAACCCCTCACTGGATGCGAAAGATTTTGAGCGAGAAAACAGTTGACAGGTTTGTGAAGTACGGCGTAAATGTAATGGGCATTACTCCGTCGCCCGACAAGTTTGAAACAGCAAACAAGGCAATTGACATGACAAGCAGTTTCTTCATGTCTCTGGGCATTCCTATGACTTTGCGCGAGGTGGGCATAAATGACGAGAAAATAGACGAAATGGCGTTCGATACCGCAGGCAACGGCAAACTTGAAAACTGTTACGCTCCTCTTTCTGTTGACGATGTAAAAGAAATACTCATAAATTCGCTCTAATAAAGGTGGTTTTAGCAAGGGTGGGTGGATTTAGCAAGGGGAAAACTTTTCAAAAACTTTCATTATGGCTGGTGGCGGTGAGGTTCTTTAGCGCATAAAAGAAAAACAACGTTTGGAATAAAACAACGCTTGCCATATAAAGTTTTTTGAAAAGGAGTCCAGAGGGAAAACTTTTTTTCAAAAAAGTTTTTCCCTCTGGTGGGGGCGCCTGTCAAGCCCCCGCAAACGCGTAAGCAAGGCGCACCAGATTCAAAGCCTTACGGCTTTGAATCTTTGGGTGTGTGGGAAACAAGAGTTTCCGTCTAGAGGCTAGATTTTTAAGAGGCTAGAAGCTAGAGTTTAATCTAAAACAAGATTTCCTTTTTAATCTTGTTTTAATACAAGCTCTAACCTCTAATCTCTTAATCTCTAACCTCTAGTAGGGCAGGTGCCCCCGATGTTTAAGCTAAAACGCGGTTTGGTAATTCAAACCACAAATGGTTTATTTCGGTTTGGAGTACTTCAAGGGTGGTTTAGTAAGGAAATTACTTTTGGCGCAGAACTTTGAACCCCTTTCTAAAACTTTCATTACGGCTGATAAAGATAATGTTCTTTGACACCTAATAGAAAAACAACACTAAGTCCAAAGCAACGTTGGCGTTATAAAGTTTTTTGAAAAGGCGGATTGTGAGGACTTTGTCCTCACAACCCTGCCAGAGGGAAAACTTTTTTTCAAAAAAGTTTTCCCCTCAATGACCTCAATGACCTCAAACATTAAAAATGTAAACCAAAGCTGACATTTTTGTCAGCTTAAGTTGGTTGAATATAGTTTTTTGTTATGATATACTTTATTTGTGGAGAGTGAGTTTTATGGGATTTTACTTCAACAATCTCAAACTGTACAGAAAAAAGCTTGGAATGACGCAGGAACAGGCGGCGGAGCGTCTTGGGGTTTCAAGACAAGCGCTTGCGAAATGGGAGCGCGGGGAAAGTTTGCCCGACATTGAAAACGTAATTGCTCTTGCTGATTTGTACGAGGTGAGCATAGACAGCCTTGCGAGAAATCTTGCGGAATTGTCGGACAATCCGAAAGATAAAAAGTATATGTTCGGCATAACCAGAGTAAACGACAAAGGACAAATTACTCTCCCAAAAAAATGCCGCGAAGTTTTCGGAATTAAATCGGGCGACGCAATTTTGCTGCTTGGCGACGAGGAAAAGGGAATTGCGCTGTTAAAGGTTTCGGAGTTTGCGGACAAGCATTAGGAGGAAAGTATGAACGCAGTTGAAGCGCATGGACTTACGAAAAAGTATAAGACAAAGATTGCGGTGGACGGGATTGACCTTGAGGTAAAAGAGGGAGAGCTGTTTGCGCTTTTGGGAGTAAACGGCGCGGGCAAGACAACCGCAGTAAGAATGTTGACCTGCCTGTCAAAGCCGACAAGCGGTGAGTGCTTTGTCTGCGAAAACAACTGCGTTTCAAGGCAAAGCGAAGTCAAAAAACTCATAGGAATATCGCCGCAGGACACGGCTGTTGCGGAGAATTTAACGGTAACGGAAAATCTGAAGCTTATCTGCGGTATATACGGTTATTCAAAAGCCGTGACAACCGAAAAGATTTCGGAGATGACAAGGCTTTTCAGAATGGGCGAAGTAAAAAATTCCCGCGCAAAGACGCTTTCGGGCGGTTGGAAACGCAAGCTGTCAATTGCCATGGCGCTTATCTCGGAGCCGAAAGTTTTGTTTCTTGACGAGCCGACATTAGGACTTGACGTTTTGGCAAGACGTGAACTTTGGAGCGTTGTTGAGCAGTTAAAGGGCAGGATAACGATAATCCTCACTACGCATTATATGGAAGAAGCGGAGCGTTTAGCCGACAGAATAGCGATTATGTTCAGCGGGAAAATTGCGGTACAAGGCACGTTGTCCGAAATTGAAAGGCTAAGCGGGAAAACAGGGCTTGAAGAAAGCTTTGTGGAGTTTGCAGAGAAATACGGAAAGGAGCGCATATAATGAACAAAATTCTCAGCTTTTCAAAGCGAAACTTTCTGGAAATGATACGCGATCCTTTAAGCTATTTGTTTTGCCTGGGATTTCCGCTGGTAATGCTTGTCGTTATGACGCTTGTAAACGATACTATCCCCGAAGAAACGGGAATGACGATATTCAGAATTGACAGCCTTTCGGGCGGGATAGCGGTTTTCGGAATGGCGTTTTTAATGCTGTTTGTATGCCTAACTTCAGCCAAAGACAGAGCGGGAGCGTTTCTGACAAGACTTTACGCAACGCCCATGAAAAGCGGAGATTTCATTTTAGGCTATACAATCCCGACGTTTATTCTGGCAATCCTGCAGATATTGATAACATTTTCCGCGTCGTTTATAATATCAAAGACAGCAGGCGTTGAAATAAACGTTTTCGGAATGTTTCTGGCGTGCTTGGCGCTTCTGCCGTCGGCGGTTATGTTCATTTCACTGGGATTGCTTTTCGGAACGCTGTTCAGCGAGAAATCCGCGCCCGGACTTTGCTCGGTAATAATTTCGCTTGGTTCATTTCTGGGCGGTATCTGGTTTGATGTGGAAAAAACGGGCGGTATACTCGAAATAATCTGCAACGCCCTGCCGTTTTATCATTCTGTAAACGCCGCAAGAACGGCGATGAAGTTTAGCAACGAATGTTTTGAGCATTTGGCGATAACGGTTTGTTATGCGCTTGTAGTATCAATCATTTCGGTGATAGTGTTTAAGAACAAGATGAAAGCGGATATTAGCGACTAGAAGCTAGAGATTAAGAGGCTAGAAGCTAGAGTTGAAGCGCTTTTAGAGATTAGCGCGTTATCCGCCTTACGGCGGATAACGCTGTAAGAGGTAAGAATTTAAACTTAAACGCACAATAACAAGAAAAAAGTTGTTTGTACCGCAAGGCAACAAACAACTTTTCCTGTTAAACCACGTCCGGGCGCTCCGGGGTGCAGCCACGGCTTTGGCGAAGCGGAGAAGTTGTTTGAATAGGCGAAGCGTTGTTCCCGCTTCGCCAAAGCCACGCGCTGCGCGCGTCAAATTCGCTTCGCGAATTTGAGTGGCTGCACCCCGGAGCGCGCCGGATCAGGTGTGCTCTAAACAGAAAAATCAGGCTTGATTTAAACTCTTACTTCTTACAGCGTTATCCGCCGTAAGGCGGATAATGCGCTAATCTCTTACCTCTAAAAAATGCTCACATTGTGTATTATCGTGACCTACCCTAAAAAATTCTTTACAATTTTCAAAGTTTATGTTATAATAAGTTAAAATTGAAATTTGAAAGGAGCGTTATAATGAGTACAAGCGACAATTCAGGCAGAAGACAAAACCTTGTCGAAAAAAAGGTGAGGGAGTTGTGTTATGACCTCACTTTTGAACGGTATGGCGCGGATATTTCTCCGCCGATAGTAGACAGGCTGGAGTATGAACTTGACGTTATAGCCGAGAACAATTACTGCGCGGTGTATCTTATAGCGTACTGGCTGACAAATGAATGCAGACAGAAATGCGTGCCGTTTATCACAAAGGGCAATTCCGGTTCATCAATGCTGGCGTTCGTTTTGGGAATTACACATGTCAATCCCATGCCGATGCACTATTACTGCCCGGGGTGTGGTTATACCGATTTCAATATCGGAAAGTATCACAGCGGCAGTGCGCGGTATGGCACTGACCTTAGGAAAGCAGTCTGCCCGGAATGCGGCGAAGAAATGACAGGCGACCGGGTTCGATATACCGTTTGAGATGTTTTCGGGGATTAACGGCAGAGAAATACCGAATTTTTACTTTGGCGTACCGGACGAGAATTATAATGACCTCTGTGAGATTTGCTGCGCTGCATCGGAAAGGTGGAGATATGACGGCAATATAATGCTGTTCACTTCGCCGTTAATGCGCCTGCTGCAAAGACTGCAATACGCCGCGATTGTTGGCGAGGATTGTATTCCGCTTGATGTAAAAAGCATTTGCGAGGTTTTGAAAACTTTCGACCATAAGTCTATCCCATATCTGCACTATCCGTTTGCCTGCGTAAGTTTCGACCTGAAACCCGACAGCATATCCGAAATAATGCAGCAGCTTGGTTTTGCGTATACTTGCTTTTACAATGACAACGAAGCGCACGACCTGCCGTTTTGCGACGACATCTTTGAAACGCTTATGTGTTACGGTTTAACAAGAAAAACAGCTTGGCGGATTACAAGTATCGTAAAGCAGGACAAATTACGGCTTACCAAAAATGACATTGAAAATCTTCGTAAAGCTGACGTCCCGGAGGATCTCATCGCTTATTTAACAAGCATACGTTCAATTTGCCCGCGCGCGGATATTGCGGAGTTTTCCGTTTTGCTGTACAAATTTATGTGGTATCAAAAGTATTTTCCCAAAGAATATGAACGCGAATTTAAAGCGTACAAAACACCTGTTAGTAAATTATAAAGGAGAATTATTATGGGTTATATTGAATTTAAATGCAGTTATGACAACAAGAAAAATTCAGGCTTCTGCGAAGAGGTTGTATCTGAGGGCTTCGGTCCTACAAACACTTTACGCAGATTTCAGTTTGAAAAGACACCCGACAATAACGCTGTAATCGTTACGGGGATTGAAATTACGGAATACTGCGAGGGGTATTGCGGTGATACAACCGTTGAAATTCCCGAAAAAATAATGGACTTGCCCGTCGCGGCAATAGGGAAAAATGCGTCTGATATGTCGGAAAGCGGTGTTGAGATAACCGATGTGAAATTCCCGAAAACCGTAAAGTCAATAGCAGACGGCGCATTTGCGGATTTATGCGATATGAACTCGGTAAAAATCCCGAAAACTGTTCAAGATATAGGCAAGTACGCATTCGGTTATGTTCATGACATAAAAACCGATACATATGAAAAAACAGATGATTTTGTAATCTATTGCGAAAAGGGTTCAAAGGCAGAAGAATACGCAGTTCAGAACGGATTTGACTGCGAACCGCTTGCAGAGTAAAATATCTTTAGTTATAAAAAGCTGTGCGCTGTCCGAAATTGCGGACAGCGCATTTAATCATTTGCTTTTAGAAATAGAGAAGGACTGGAAAGGGGTTTTTGGACAAGCTGAGCGCACAAACTTAATTTGTGCGCTCTAAAAAATTAAAATCCTATATGCCTTGTTTCAGCCGCCGCAGCTTCGGTTTTCGGCTCGGAAATGTCCTCTTCCTCAATGGTTGATATCATTTCGGAAGTAAGCTTTGTATTATCAAGCTTCAACATTCGCTCTGCAAGGTTCATTTCCGCGTCCTCTATCATTTTGCGCACAAAACGCCCGTTGCCGAAACTCTTGTCTTTCCTTGCTTTTTCATATATTCCGCGCAGTTTTTCCATGGCGGAATCTGTTATGCTCATCTGCTTGTTGTCAAGCATAAGTTTTGTGATTTCGCAAAGTTCATCAGCCGTGTAATCGTCAAACTCAATGTTGAACTTAATTCTGGAGTTCATTCCGGGATTTCTTTCAGCAAACGCTTTCATCTTGTCGGTATAACCCGCAAATATGACTATAACGTCATCTCTGTGATTTTCCATTTCCTGAACTATCGTATTTATCGCTTCGTCGCCGTAACCGCTGTAACCGTCGCAAAGAGAATATGCTTCATCAATAAACAAAACGCCTCCCTGCGCCTCTTTAAATCTTTGTTTAACAAGTGGCGCGGTATGACCGACATATTGACCTACAATGTCCGCACGTCCTACCTCAACAAATTTCCCCGAAGCAAGTATCCTTTCATCTTTCAGTATCCTTGCCAGCAGTCTTGCAACGGTAGTTTTTGCCGTGCCGGGATTTCCCGTAAACATCATATGAAGCGCGGGATTGCCTTTGGTTATGCCGTTGTCCGTACACATTTTCTTCATCTTGGCATAAGCGATTATCTTGCGTATGACTTCCTTTACAGACTGAAGCCCTATCATATTGTCAAGTTCTTCCTGCGCTGTACCGTACTTCTCGACAATATTTATGTCCTTTTCCTGCGCTTCAATATCCGCGTATCTGATAAGAAAAAGCTCCTTTTTGCGTATGTTTTCAACGTCCTTTCCGCTTTCAACAAGCCTTAACGACTGATTTTGCATAGCGCCCTCAAGAAAATTGCGGACATATCTGCCGTTTCCGAAATTATCCAAAAGCCTTGCCTTATCAAATACTTCGCGGGCTTTTTTCATCGCCTTGTCCTCAATCTCAAATCCGCGCTCGCTTACCATGTTTTTGAATATCTCGCAAAGTTCGTCCGTGCTGTAATCGGGGAAGTCAATGAAATACGGTATCCTGCTTTTAAGCCCCTCGTTTTTCTTTAAAAAATCATTCATTGAGTCTTTGTAACCCGCAAATATGACAATAACGCTGCTTCTGTTTTCTTCCATTTTCTGAATAAGCGTCGCTATCGGGCTTTGATATTTAAGGTCATACGCCTCGTCTATAAACAGCACGCCGCCCTCTGCTTTCTGAAAAGCGGCGATAACTGCATCAGAGATGCTAAGCTCGGTGCCGCTCGTACAAACGAAAGAACCGCTTTTCAGTATGCCTTTTTCTCTTGCAATATTAGCAAACAGCTTGGCAACTGTCGTTTTTGCAGTGCCGGGATTTCCGCTGAAAACCATGTGCATTGACGAGGTTTCATATTCCTTGCCTATGCGCTTTTTTCTTTCCTTTTCCACAACGTCAAGCGCGATAATTCTGTCAATCTGCTCTTTTACCGACTTAAGCCCGACAAGCCCGCAAAGCTTTTCGTATGAACTTTCGCCGTTAACGTCCTTGTCAAGCGTAAATGTCTTGATGTTGTCAAGGTCATAAGCCGAATTTAAAATGTTCTTGTTTACGCACCATGTCCCGAATTCATCAAATGCGTCAAGAATATCCGTCAGCGAAAATTCCTTTTCATTGTAACGTTTCATAAACTCGCCTGCCTGCTCGGAATATTCGGCATATTCGGAGTTTTTAATAAGACCTTTGAGAGTTTTCAGAGCCGATTTTCTGTCGCCTTTGCCCTCTGTAAGCTTTACGGGAATGGTAAGCCTGCTTATTGACCTTAAAAGTTCATAAGCGAAACCCGGCGCGTCAATATTGTATGTAAACATAAAAACGCAGTCGTTTTTGTACTTGTTGAATATGTTTTCAATATATTTGCACGTTGCGCCGTAGTCAATGCTTGAAGAGCCCAACTTTTCCGACATATCGATAACCACAGCCCCGCCGGGGTTGTCCTCAATCAACTCTTCAAAATAACTGCTCGATTTAAACAGCGAGGGCGAAATTCCGCTTATAACTTCCATACGCCTGCTTGAAAGCCTGTTTGCCTTTAACAGGCTTTGCCCGACAGCCTGCGCAATATCAACGCACGCGCGTAAACTCTTGCCCGAAATAAAATAATGCGCCATATTGCAGTTTAATTTGGAAGTATTAAGGTGGGTTTCAATATTCTGAAGTTCAGCTTTCACACTTTCGTCATACAGCGGCAAGGTTTTAAAGGCTTTGTCGGGGATTATACTTTCTTTCATTGTATAGTTCTTTTTTTCAGCGTCTAAATCTGTATAATGGAAATAATCAAGTTTCGCTGTATCAAGTACTCTATTGCTTACATTGTCTGCAAACAATCTTCTTCTAGCTTCTTTATAGCAGTCGTAAAACCTGCTTGCCGTTATCTCGCAGGGCTCGGAGAAATGTTTAATCCCGAAGATGCCGCGTAAAACCTCGGTTATTTGGGCATAGATATCCTCAAATCCGTTTTTTCTGTCGTCAAAAGAAAAAACGGCGGGAATTGCATTCGGCGTATCTCTGTAAGCAATAAAGCAAATGTCGTTTTCCAGACTTCTGTACATATAGCTGTTTACTGCGCCGAGGGTGCTGGAGTAGTCGAAATCCCTCAGCTTTATCTTGGTCGTTTTCTCCTTAATATCCGCCGAGGTTGTTTTTAGCAAAAATTCAAAGTACCGCATAAATCAGTTCTCCTTTCAGATTACATCTATTCCTATGGGATATGTGAACATTATAACATAAACTTTGAATTTTGTAAAGAATTTTTGAGGTAGGGTGCAAAAATTTGAACCCCTTTTAGAGGTTAGAGATTAGAGGTAAGAGGTAAGAGTTCGTCTAGAGGCTAGAATTTTAGAGGTTAGAGGCTAGAGTTGAAGTCAAACCAACTCTAAATAGGAGAAGTTGTTTGAACCGCAAGGAGCGAAAGCGCTTCTCCGTTCAAACCTCGTCCGCGCGCTCCGGGGTGCGCTTTTAGAGGTTAGAGATTAGAGGTAAGAGATAAGAGTTGGGATTTAACATGCTTTGAAAAGGAAAAGTTGCTTGTACCGCAAGGCAACAAACGCTCTTTTCCTCTCAAACCACGCTCGCGCGCTCCGGGGTGCAGCCACTCAAATTCGCGAAGCGAATTTGACGCGCGTCGCGCGTGGCTTTGGCGAAGCGGTTAGCGCGTATCGCCTATCAAAACAACCTTTCCGCTTCGCCAAAGCCGTGGCTGCACCCCGGAGCGCCCCAGACGTGGTTTAACAGGAAAAGAGCGTTTGTTGCCTTTAGGTCAGGGCAACTTCTCCTGTTAAGACGCATGTGTTGTTATCTTGCATACAAAAACAGCGTCCGGTTAAAACCATAACCGAACGCTGTTGTAAACCTTTGTTATTTAGTCAATAGCCGAAATCGTATAAGTAAACGTCTTTTCTTCGCCAGCTTTAGCCGTAACAACTCCGAACTTCTCTGCGAAAACGCCCGTGCAGTCGTCATAGTCCTGTGAACCGCACCACGGCTCAATGCACAAAAACGGCGCGTTTTTCGCCTGCCAAAGTCCAAGCCCCGTAAAGTCCGCAAAGTCAACTCTAAGTCCCTTGTTCTCCTTGTTTAACAGCTTTACAGAGCGCGAAGCGGGGTGCTCCATATGCAGAACGTCATTCATAAACATCTCGTGATTAAGCGGCATAACCTTGCTGTTTTCGATGATAGTACGGCGATTGTTTGGTTCATAAACACCCGTCTTTGTGTTGTAGTTGGGGATATTCGCGGTTTCCTCTTTCTCAAATTCAAGCCTGTAATCCGTAAATTCACCCGGACAGGCAAACGCAGGATGCGCGCCTATGCAGAACGGCATATCTTCACTGCCGTTGTTTTTTACCTTCTGCGTTATCGCAATTCCGCTTTCGGTCAGTGTATACTGAATGGTGAACTTAAAATCGAACGGATAAACGGATTTTGTGGTTTCATTCGGTGTAAGCGAAAGAGTAACGGAGTTTTCGCTCTCGCTTTCCTTTGTAAGCAGAAAATCTCTCGCAAATCCGTGCTTTGGTATACGGTATTCTTCATTTCCTATAAGCGTTTTCTTTTCCTTAAGCGTTCCTATCATAGGAAACAGCAGGGGAGAGGTGTTTGCCCAGAACTTAGGATCGGCATTCCACATAAGTTCTCTGCCGTTTACAACGAGCGATTTAAGCTCCGCGCCCTTCTGATTGATTTTAGCTGAACAATTGCCTGATTTAAGAACAATTTCCATAAAAGCCTCCTGTATGTTTTTTCGGCTGCACGCCGTTTATAACTTAATTATACACTATTCTTACCAAAAAATCAAGTGAATTTCTTGGTTTTGTCCGAATGTTTTTTGATCCATGCCCTTAAAATCAGAACAAGGAAAAAGATTATTCCCGTGAATATAACCAGCTTTAAAATTATCGTGAAAATATCGTTTTCTCTTACGGCAAGCGCGTAGATTTTTCCGTCTGCGTCGCGGAAGTACATTGTTCCGTTTTCGGAAACCGCAATTTTGCCGTCCGTAAAGTCGATTATCTTCACGATTTCATTTAACGACAACTCGTCCTCGTTGTCAAGAACGGAATACAGATACCATTTTCCCTCTGATTTGACGGGGCATACCACATACGCCCTGAAACCGCTTCCTGTCGTGATAACGGGCGCACAGCCGTCTTTGAGTTCGTCATACGACTTAATTATCTCCATATTCAGCGCGTCCACAACATGAAATCCGTTTGTTGATGAAACAAACAGCTTGTTTTCAAGTTCAGCGGGCGCAGTAAGTTCACCGCCTATATTGAGCGACATAAACGAGTCCTGTTCAGTTTTCCCTCTGTCATCAAGCCTCATTTTGTACAGCATACCGTTGTCCGCCGTCATAAACACCGCGTATTTTCCCGCGTAGACATAGTTTATCTTCCCGCCCGTTTCATTTTCGGCAAATGTGTTTTCTGTCCTGCTGTGAGCGACAAGCTTATTATTGCACCCAAACACAACATAATCCCCGTAAAGCCCCGCTGATGTAATGGGGTATTCGCTCTTGTATTCCCAGACGATATTGAAGTCATTGCTGTAGTCAGCGCAGATGAACGAATATCCCACGTCATTTTTCACGCCGAAGTAAATAAGGCTGTCTATTGCCGAAATATCGGTTGTTATCTCTCCGAATTGCTTTGAAAGCTTAACGTTCATATTTTCAAGTTCAACTGCGTAAATCCGCGTCCTTGCCGCCTGAAACAAAACGCCGTTGATTATAACTCCGCGCGAACTTTCCGAAACCTTGTCGGAAAGTTCGGCTTTAAGTACGGTTTCTCCCGTTTTCCCGTCAATTTTAAACACCTCGTGACCTGTGGGAGAAATCAGAAATTCCTTGTAGGCAAGGGGAACACCCGCCGTTTCAGCTTCTCCCGTGCTGAAAAGTATCTCGACATAGCTTTTGTCATACGGCGTGCCGACGTTATAAACCGCGCTTTCGTCGGCAAATCCCGCGCTGTCCGCGAAAACGCCAACGTTTAAATATGCCGTAAATAACAGCAATATAATAAAACTTACAAACCTTTTCAAATCTTTATAGCCTCTTCGTTTGAAATCTCTATAGCCTTTCCGCTTGAAAATGAATACAGGTACATTTCCTTAACGGGCTTTCCGAAAAGCTTCGGCGCAACCTCTGCATATATCTTTACTTGTAATGAATAATGTCCCTTTTCCTTTTCAAGATTTTCTTCCGTATCGGACTTGTAGTCTACAATTACAAGTCCGTCCTCTTCCTCAAAGAACATATCAATCTGCCCTTGAATAGCCGTGTTGTCGCCGATTTCCGATATTCCTATGTCTTTTCCCGAAATCTCGGCATAAAACGAGCATTCTCTTTGAACACTCTTGCTGTTAAGCATTCGTTTTCCTAGTTCACCCTCAAAGAAATTCACAATCTTCTCCGGCTTTACAAACTGCTTTTCCTGCGCGGTGATTTTTCCGCTGCTACCTATATCGTCAATTGCCGACGCAACCGCAGAAGTTAAATCGTCCGCCTTTTTCAGCTTTTCCAGCGGAATATGTTCCATTGTATGGTGGTATGCATTTCCGATGTCCGTGCCTTTAATCTGCGATTTTACCGCGAAAGACGGCTTTGTCAGCACAAACGGCATTTCTTCATTCCTGTGCGCAAGTTCGGTTACCGAATATTTTGCACGCAGAATGGTTTCATTTTCGTTGCGGTATTTTTTCCCGACAAGTTCTTTCAGCAAGTCAAGATTAAATTCGCCTTGATTGACATCATCATTTTCGTCATATTCCGCCGTCGTATCGCCGTTTTGAACGACGTTTATACAATGTTCGGCAGCTTTTTCGTCATACCCCTTTGTATTCAGATTTCTCAATACCCACTTAAACGGCACACTGCCCTCGTACAGACCGCCGTAGTTTTCGTCCTCGGCATACTCCTCCACCATAATAAGCTTTTCCTGCGCGCGCGTCATTGCCACATATAACAACCTTAGTTCTTCTCCTTTAGGTCTTTCCTTGTTTACAATTTTAAGCGCGCTGTGAGCGAAAGTGCTAGCCTGATATCTCGCATTATGGTCAACAAAAGCCATGGAGTAGTAATAATCGTGGTTTAACAGGAAATTGCCCTTATAGTCGTTTGGGTTTATACCCGCTTGCAACTCGGCAAGAATACATATCGGCACTTCAAGCCCCTTGCTTGCGTGAAACGTCATTATTCTTACAGAGTTTACCGCATCTTCGGGTATTGACACTTCTTCTATCGCATTTTTGCCTATCTCCTCGGCTTGCTTTATAAACCGCAGGAAATCGCTTAATGTGCCGCCGTCGCGTGCTGAAAAATCCTCCGCAATTTTTTCAAAGCGCCTTAAATTTGATATTCGCCTTTTGCTGTCGTCAAGCGCGCACACAACCGCATAAATATCGGTATCCGCGCAAACTTTCTGAATAAGGTCGGCGATAGGGTTGTTGCCCATAAACCTGCGGAAATTCTCTATATCTTTGATAACGCCGACAGCCCTTTTGTCAATATCTCTCTTTATCCCCTCGTCAGCAAGCGCTTTTTCACAGTCCTCAGCCTTTTGCTTTGCTTCGGATTTGCTGTAATTGCCGCGGTTTCCGTATTCAGTAGCGCAGAATTTCAGACATTCATACAGCCCGTAGTGCTTAAGACCTGCGGATATATCGGCTGTTTTCTCGGTAATATCGTCGGGATAGCCTAAAATTCCAAGCTTTATTTTCGCGGTATCATCTGCCGTAAACCTGTAAATCGGCGACATCAGCACGCTTAAAAGTTCTTTGTCATTAAGCGG
Source organism: uncultured Clostridia bacterium (assembly GCA_947625455.1). Taxonomy (GTDB): domain Bacteria; phylum Bacillota; class Clostridia; order Oscillospirales; family Ruminococcaceae; genus CAG-115. The sequence continues at coordinate 14,828 of CANQOJ010000024.1, forward strand.
GTTGTCTATAACCTTTAAGTAGTTTACCAAAACAACAATTTCCTCGGATTCAAAAATGTTTTTCCCCTTAGGCACAACAGAGGAGATATTAAGTTCTGCGAGTGCGCGTCTGTAATCGTTTGTTCTTTTGTTTTTTCTGAGGAGAATTGCAAAGTCGGAATAGTTAGGTCTGCAAAGTTCGCCGTTTTTGGTGATTTTAAAGTTCTCGTCATGCATAAGCGCGTAGATTTTTTCCGCGACAAACCTCTCCTGCGGCATTTTTTTGGTATCAACGCTGTATATCTCGGTATCGTATATTGAATTATCAGCGTCGGGATACTCCATACCGCATACAAGCTTCGCTTCGGTATATTCCGTACCGCCGTATTTCTCGGTCATAAGCCCTGAAAACGCGTCGTTTACGGTATCTATAACCTGCTTTCTGCTTCGGAAATTCATGGTAAGCGGCAGGGGATTGAAGCCGTATTTTCCCTTGCAAAGTTCAGCCATTATCTGCGGATTTCCCCCGCGGAAGGCATAGATTGACTGCTTTATATCGCCGACATAGAATTGACAGTTTTTCCCTATAAGCCTGAATATCTCGGCTTGTACATCATTACAGTCCTGAAATTCGTCAACAATAACGCACGAATATCTTGAAGATATAAACTCTCTGAAATCATTGTCATTTCTAAGCTTATCAAGCAAAAGTATCTCGCAGTCCGCAAAGTCAACATACCCCTGCGAATGTTTTAATTCGTCAAAATACTTTTTGTATGTTCTCACAAGTTTTGCAAAAGTGCTGATAACAGTGCGGTTGTGTTCAAGATTATTTTCTTCTTCGGACTTTGAAATTCCGAGTGACGCAATTTCGTCCAGAATTTTAAGGAAAAATTTCTTTGCAGGGGTAAATCTCTTCTTAATTTCGTTTTTGTTATCGTCCTTTGAAATATCGGGTTTGCCTTGCATTTGCGCGTACAGCGACAGTTTTTCAAGTGCGTCAAGCGACGGCGCTTGTACAAATTCGTCTATCTTGTTTTCAAGCGCGGAAATCTTACCTATAAACTCACCCATAGAGTCTTTAACCGCAAGTTTTTTCTGTTTATCGGCTATTTCTTTTCTCTTTGTTTCGGGCAGACCGTTGCAGTAATCGTTGTATTCATTCATAAGCTGCGTTAAATATTCACGGCAGTTTGCCGATATTTCGCGAAGTCTGTTCATATGCTCGGCATAAACGGGGATATAAAACTTTTCGAGAGTATCAACGCTGTCGTATAATCCAACCGCCTCGTCAAGCCATTTGTCAAAGTCGGAGTATGAACTTAGCTTATACAGCGCAAATTCAACTTTTTCAAAAAGTTCATTGTCGTCCTTGAAGCTGAATGTATAAAACAGCAGTTTTCTTTCGTCCTCGCTGAAAATTTCATCATTGTAAAAATCAAGTTTAGCAAGCGTTACGGCGTTAAGTTTCAGCGACATTGCCTTTGCGTCGTCAAGTATTGAGATATTCACGGGCAGATTGAACTTTTCAATGTTGTCCTTGATAACTCCTAAACAAAAAGCGTTTATCGTAGAAATCGGGGCATTTCTTATTTTTATGGACTGCTCGGCGAGAAAATCGCGCTCGTTTGTATCTTCGGCAGTTTCCATTTTCTCGGAAAGCGCGGCGCTTAATTTATCTCTTAAATGCTTTGTGGCATTGACCGTAAACGTCAGAATTGCAACCTTGTCCGCATAAACAGGATTTTCATAGTCCGAAAGCAGTCTTATAACCCGCTCTACAAGCATTGTCGTTTTGCCCGTGCCTGCTGAAGCCGAAACAACCGTAGGCGAGTTTATGTCGGCAATTATTGCGGCATTTTGCTCGTCGGTAGGAGTTGATTTCTTTTTGTCATTATTTGTCATATATTCATATCCTTTATACAAAAGATTTACTTGGTATACCCGCATATCCTCTTGAAATCGCAGTAATCACACGGCATTTTTTTGTCGGTTTTAATAGGCACTGCGCTCACATCTCCGCCGTATATCCCGCTTATCTTTTCCTTTACGTTTTCAAGGCACTTGTCCGAAAACTCCTTAAACTCTTCGGGTGTAAGAGAATTTTTATCGTTTAAAACAAAAGCGCTTTGGATTTTTTTAACTGCGTCATTTTGAGCTTCATTCCCCGCAGTGTTTGCAATATCCTTTTTGATTTCCTCTACAAATTTTTCCGATATCTTCTTCAGATTGTTTTGTATAACATCATCGCTTATGTAAAACGTTTTGGGTAAATGCGATATTTCGAGAAGATAAAGCGCCTCCTGCCTTGTTTTCGCTGTACCCGAATTTTCGGAAGAAATATAGCTGATTTCGCCGGGAAGAATATTTGCGGTCTTGTTGTCGGAGTTTGCGTCGCAAAGCGCTCTTAGATACAAAAGCATCTGAATGTTTCCGCCGTTTTCGGCGGTTTCCGTTTCAAACGTTTTGGCTTTTGATTTATAGTCGATTATCCTCAGATACAGCCTGGATTCATCACCGTCTTTTGCGTACATAACGTCAATTCTGTCCGCTTTCCCGCCGACAAGAATTTCCGTTTCATCATCAATCTTTATAGACAGCGGTTTTGAATAAAGTTCAAATTCCTTTGCAGTATCGTTTTCGTCCTGCTCCGTTTTTTCCTCGTCATCTTCAAAATCTTCATCATCTAACACATATTCTTCATCATCAATATCTTCGGTTTCGTCCGCAGTTTTTTCGGGAACATCTCCGTGAAATTCTTTGGTGTCAAGGGTAAATTTGTTCGTTTCTTCTTTGGAAATATTCAGTTCAAAAAACTGCGGTCGGTATGACTTAATTGAAAGCTCTGTCTGCATTGTAACAAGCAGGTCTGCGGCGGAGTAAGCGATATTATTGAACAAAAAGCTTGAGCGGTTGTCGTCTTTGTTTGTGCTGCTTTCAATATATTCTGAAATATATTTACGCGACAGCTTTAAAAAGTCATTTCTTGTAAGCCCGAAAAACTCGTCCATATTGTCCTTGTAAAGCAGGAAAACCTGTTCCATTACATAATGCACGGCGCTTCCGCGGTTGGCGCTGTTAAATTCACGCTTCTTGATTTCACGGACGCCCAACTCTCTTGTGCAGAAAAACGAAAACGGACATTCCATAATTTTTTCAATTGACGTAGCGCCAAGTGAAATGCCTTTCTCCGTCTTTCCGAGAGAGGTATTGAAAAGCTGATTTGCGGTTTTTTCGGACAAATTATGTACGGCTGAATTATCCGCGCCTTGCTTTTTATGTATTTCGTTTAGTTTGCTCACAAAACTTCCGTTTCCGCAGTCCTCAAGATACGCGCGCAAAACGTTCTGATTATGCGAATGACTGCCTAGGTTTTCGGAATACCGCTGTTTAACTGCTTTCAGCGAGCGGCAGTAGAACATCTCGTCCATATCTTCCGCTTTTATTGTCTTTATTTCGGGAAAAACGCCAATAGCGTCCTTGAAAACAGTCGAGCGCGAAACTTGTTTTCCCGAAGCGTCATACTGCGGACAGCTTATGCACAAAAACTCTGTCGGA
>CANQOJ010000025.1 GCA_947625455.1 uncultured Clostridia bacterium
GTTGAAATCAGCGAGGTTTATTTGAGGAAAATTGAAACGGGCAAGGCAACGCCAAACTGGATCATTTGGCTGAAAATTTGCACCGCGCTTAAAATTGATCTTGTAGAAATTCAGCAGGATTTTGTTGAAATCTTAAACAAAGGAGCATAAAAAATGATTGTAACTGAAATTAACGCAACCCCAGCATTAAAGCAAAAGTTCGCTGTTCTTGTCCGCGAAAAGCGCGTCAACAGTCATATCACGCAAGAACACCTTGCGGAAGTTGTTGAAATCAGCGAGGTTTATTTGAGGAAAATTGAAACGGGCAAGGCAACGCCAAACTGGATCATTTGGCTGAAAATCTGCACCGCGCTTGATATTGACCTTACTGAAATTCAGCGGGATTTAATCGAAGTCTTGAATTTTAACATCCCAAATTAACACGAAGAAATTGTGAGTTCAATTTCACACTAGCGGTGGGTTATGACAAAACCACAACTCATATGACATAAAAACAGAACCGTCAAGGCACATAGGGTTCGAGAAAAAATCGCAGTTGTTAATACTTTGAAAAGTGTTTAAATATTTAAAAAACTCTTGACAATCGGCATATTTTGTAGTATAATTTCAATAATAGAATTAAGTGTAATATGTGTATTTTAGTAGTACTTTTATTCTTGCTGTTGGACATAAAAAATTGACAGGAGATTAAATTTGTGTCTGCGCTGAAATTGCAGATATATTGGATTTAGTTTGAAATTTCGAGAGTTGCAGATTTGAGTATTATCGGGATCATCAATCGGTGAAACCGGAAACGATATATACCGTACATGATCGCGGAGTGTTTTGCTTTAGTTTAACTATTAAAGTCTATTTCGCAAAGGTTATACAAACCGAATAAATTATTTGAAGTGTTAGGGAATGTTCATTCTTATGTTATTGCACATTTTTGCAATAACATAACTTGGGAGACGTATTAATGGAAAAATTAAATCTTCCGCAGTTAAGGATGCTTGTCACAGACTATTGTGATAGCAATTGTATATATTGCCGCCCCGGCGGAGAGGGGAATTTGATGTGCCGTCATTTGAATATGGATTATGCTACTGCAACAGAAGTTGCCGCAGCATATTATAAACTTGGAGGCAATAGTGTTAAAATAAGCGGCGGAGATCCTGTCTTTTGGGGACACTTGATTGAATATATTGAATATTTGAAACGCCAACTTCAATTTAACCATGTTGAATTGATTACACGTTCTGTGAAAATTCGTGAGTTGATTGAAGAGCTGAATTATGCCGGTCTTGATGTATTGAATTTTAGTTTTGACACGCTGATTGAAAATCGTTACAGTATTATTACCCGAAAAAATGATTTCAGTCTTTTTAAAGAGGTTATTTGTGAATGTGCAAAAATATTTTACTGTAAGATCAATACTGTTATTTTGCCAGATACATCTGAAACCGAGATTCTTAGCATGATTAGTTTTTGTATTGAAAATGGAGTTCGGGAATTAAAACTGTTAGATTATATTGATGATATTAATGGCGAAAAACAGTCCGAAGTTGTCTCAAGTTCGTTGTTTGATGTATTATATCAATATCTTGATAGTATTGCACAGGAATATAAAATCGAATTTCAGGGTGGGTTAGGTCATCCTATGCGGGTATACAAGATCTCAGATTCTTTCAAAGTCATATGTAAAGATGCAAGAAGAGGGGCGTGGTATTGTGATTTGTGTTTAAATTGCAGCCATTACCCGTGTCATGATGCATTAATGGCATTAAGAGTCACTCCGTCAAATAGTTTTCAACTGTGCTTGCTCAACAACAAGATGCATTGGAAATTTGATTCCTCTAATATGGAAGATCAGCTTGTTTCAATAATGAAGCATTATCAACATGCGTTTTTTGAGGAAAAATATGATGAAAACTATTGCGTTAATCTATCCTAAAATATTTTTTGAGGATAATTATCCATGCAGTTGGATACCTTTTTCTATCCTTTCCATAGGAAGTTCTTTACCTAAAGATAAATATGACGTGTGCTTATTTGACGAAAACTGTACGGAACGAGAAACCATTTTTGAAAGACTTTCAAATAAGGATATTCTGATGGCAGGGATTAGTATTATGACCGGTGGAGGACAGATCGGCAATGCTTTAGAGATATCTGAAATAATGCGCTGTGAGCATCCGGAAGCAAAAATTGTGTTTGGAGGTCCTCACGTTAATGTTTTGCCGGAGCAGACTCTTGAAAATGCTTTGGTGGATTATGCAGTATGCGGTATGGGACAGGAAAGTATTCCGGCTCTTGCGGAATGTATTGAAAGTGGAAAGCCGGTTGATGATATTCCCGGAATTTACTACAAGAAAGACCGTACTGTTGTCTGCCCGTCTAAAGAAAGAGCTTGTGTCAGTACGCTGACACCTTATGATTTTTCTTTAATCGATCCAAAGATGTATATAAAATTCGATTCGACAATATCGGATAAAACTCTCAACTATATTGCATCTCAAGGTTGTCCGTATGGATGCGGATTTTGTTATGAGTGCTCTTATGGCAGAAAATATTACAATATGCGGTCGGAGTTTGTAAAACGTGATATTGCGTTATATGCGGAAGAGTTAGGAGTCGGTGGGATTAAGTTCTACGATGCTGATTTTTTTGTCAATAGTGCCGTATGCGGTGAAATTATCAGTGCGCTTTCTGAATATGATTTGAGGTGGGCGGCTTCTATTCATCCGAATGATGTCCTTAGAAATCAAACAGGAGCATCAAATGCTCTTTTGAACTCAATATCAAAGAGCAATTGTACAAGATTGCTTATGGGTATGGAATCGGGGAGCAACCGAATACTTAATGAGGTAATCAATAAGAAAACAAAGGCGGAGGATTATCTGCTTATAGCAAAATCAATAGCCGAGTATGGAATTATTGGTTCTTATACATTTATGGTAGGATTTCCGGGCGAGACGGATGATGAAATAGACAGAACGTTTGAACTTATTCAGCAGCTTCACGAGCTTGATGCTATGATAGAAACTAAGGTTCATATTTATCTTCCATATCCCGGAACTCCGCTTTTTAAGCAGTCGGTTGCTTTGGGATACAAATCGCCTGAATGTCTTGAAGACTGGTCAAAGTATAACTACTATAAATCTATAACGCCATGGACAGATGTTCAGATGGAAAAGAAGATTTTAAAATATACATACATGATTGACAAAAACAAAAGGAGAGATGTATGAATTATTTTGATAAGAAAATGGAAGTCACTATTTCTTTAAAGCGTTTTCTTGAAAAATACGGCTTTGCTGAGGTAAGTACTCCTGTAATGCGAAGAGACGGCGGAGATTTTATTCATCGAATCAAGGTCCAGGATATTGACAGATATCTTCGTGATTCTCACGAGCTGCAGCTAAGGTGGCTCTTGACAAGCAGTAAATCGGTATACGAGATAGGTCCGTGCTTTAGACTTGAAGATACAAATAAATCAGACACCAACATGACTGAGTTCCTCTTAATGGAACTTTTCACCTCAAAATATGATTTAAGTTCTCTCAAAGGAATTGTCAAAAGCTTCATTGAATCTCAAAAACCGCATACAGTGTTTGAGGAGATAAGCATTTCCGAACACATAAAAGAGCAATTTGGGATAGATCTTTCATACAATGGATCACAGGAAAAACTTTATGCAAAGTTAAAAGAGCGATATGGCGATATGCAGTTTAAATTTGGTTTTGAGTATGTGATGCATTATATTGAAACGGAAATTGAGGTACTAAGTCGTGGAAAAGTGGTCTTTTTTACTGATTATCCCGAATGTACCTGTTCATATGCCAATATCAAATGCGGAGATATTATAAGTCGTTTTGAGCTGTTCACAGACGGACTGGAAATAGCTAACGGTTTTGATGATGAATGTAATGCGGAGCGCTTTATAGTGCGAAATAAAGAAGCGCCAATTTTTAATAATGAAGAGCTGGCAACAGCGAATGCTCTTCGGGAAAACAAGTTGCCTTGTGCGTCTGCGGGAGTGGGAATCGGTATTGAACGGCTATGTATGTTTTTATTTGGCATTAACGATATTAGTGAGTTTTCATTTCCGTCAAAGTCATTTTAAAAAATATTTGGAGGTTTATTATGAAAAGAATTTTACTTACTTCTACGGGTTTTGATAACAAGAATTTTGAGAAGAAATTTCTTGAAACTATAGACAAGCCTGTTGAAACTATCAAAGTAGTATTTGTTCCAACTGCGGCAAATGATGACGAATCTAAGGAAGTTATTCCGTTTTGCAGATTAGATTTGACTAATGCCGGAATTTTAGCAGAAAACATTATGGACTATAATCTTGACAGACCTATGTCAATTGACGAGTTAATGCAGTATGACGCAATATATTTCTGCGGCGGTTCTGAGACATATTTAATGGAGGCAATTAACAAAATTGGATTTGCGCCTGTCCTGCTTCAAGCAGTTGAAAAAGGATTGTTTTATATTGGTGTAAGCGCCGGAAGTATGATTGCAACAACGTCTGTTCCAAACAATCTTGGAATTATTGGCAATCCTCTTGAACCGCACTGCGAATCTAATATCACTCCGTGCGGAGAATTGCCGGCTGAGGGAGAACCTATAAACATTTCGGACAATCAGGCAGTTTGGATAACAGATGAAACAGCGGTGATTATCGAATGACTTTCCCGTTGTCCGATTTGCATATTCACAGCCTTGCCAGCGGACACGCATTTAATACTATAGATGAAATTACTGCGTTTGCTGCACAAAACGGTTATAAGCTGATCGGGATATCCGACCATGGTCCGAATATGGAACGCGCACCACATTCGGGTTACTTTGAAATGCTGTACAGGCTCCCCAACAAAGTGAACGGTATGACGGTGTTATATGGCTGTGAAGCGAACATTTTAGATGTTTCGGGACGGCTTGACCTTAATGATGACTTAATAATGTCTTTGGATTATGTAATAGCCGGATTGCACAAAAGGACCTCTTACAGCGGCTGTTCACAAAGTGAAAATACAGACGCGATTGTATCATTGATAAACTCCGGCAGAGCTGATATCGTTTCACATCCGATTTCTTTGTCTTTTCCGGGCGATCCGGAAAAAATTTTGCAGGCTGCTTTAAAGAACCATGTAATTCTTGAATGTAATAAATCTGTTTTGCGTGAGGCTGTTGCTCGCCATAAAGACGATATTATCAAGCTGAATTCTGTCCTTTTTGAGGGAGCACGCGATATGGGCGTGAAAATTCTATTGGGGAGTGATGCACATCATATATCGGAAATGGCAGTAAGTGATGATGAAGATATGATGCTTAAAGAGTACTATCACATATCATTATCTGATATGCTGAATTCATATCCGGAAAAGTTGTATAATTTGTTGATGGAGAGAAAACGTGCAAGGAGTGAAACATTCCGTGTCAGATAAAGTTTTTTTGATTATTGGTGCAAATAGTGAAATTGCAGGTGCAATTATTAAACGTTTTTTAGATGACTGTCATTTAATTCTTTGCTGGCATGATAGCTGTGATCGAATTAAAGATTATTTTGCCCGTGATAATGTTTATTCATATCACGGCGATTTGCGGTGTGAAGCCACGTGCAGAAATTTGATGGAAGAACTTAAAAAAAGTTATTCACATATTGATGTTGTAATAAATTGCATTGGAAAAAACGATCATTCGGAGAAAATTACAGAAGAAATATGGGATGATGTCATCAGTACTAATCTTAAGCCTGCTTTTTTTGTAAGTAAGTTCTATTGGGAAAATTATTTTGAATTGAACGAATGTAAACGCATAGGATGCATAATTCATATTGCTTCAACTGCCGGGATTCGCTCGATCCCATCATCTCCGCATTATATTGCTGCAAAGGCAGGACTAATTGCTTTGTCTGATTATTTTGCAAAAGTTATGGCTCCGTATGTACGGGTTAATACAATTGCGCCGGGATTTGTTGCTACAAGCAGACATAATTCGCCTGCTTATGATGGGCTTATTAAAAAGATACCGATGCAAAGAATGGCTACGACAGATGAAATTGCACAAACCGCGGAGTACATTATAAACTGCACATACTTAACTGCGCAAACAATTGTGGTTGACGGAGGGATGATAAGTTGAGTTTATTACTTGAAGGAAATCATAGTCCCGATATGTTTATGTTTAAGTCATTTGATATTCACAGTCACGTTTTTCATCAAAATAATCTCAAGGACTATTTTATGATATCTTCAGGTACAAATCAATTCTCCATGCCTTCGATCTGGAAAGAATGTATACAAAAAGAACTGCAAACCGATTTTTTATATCGTTGGTATACATCAAGTGATGGATTTCAATGTATTACGTCTGCCGTAAAGGTATATGAGGATATGGTTTCATCGGCGGAACACAATGCTTTTGTTCACAGTGACAGACGAGTATGTATGACAACGGGAGGAAGCGGTGCGGCAAGTCTGTTATTTGAATATCTTAAGTCTGTTTACCATAATTGTCGGATTGTTTTAGTGGGAATGAATTATTCTTTGTATGAGCGCCTTGCACATAAACATCATTTTTCGTGTGTTGAATTATATAATGAAAACAGCCTATTGCCTAAAGCAGAAGATTTTTATTTGAATACCTCCGAGAAAATCAAAAATGTGTTTGTATTTTCGTTGCCCAACAATCCGACAGGAAAAAGCTACAGTAAAGCAGAGTTTTCGGATATAATATCACAAATTAAGGAAATTGACGGATTTGTGATTCTTGATCGAGTCTGTGATGTGGTTTTTTCTGATAAACCGCATCCTTTTTTACAAGAAATCATTACAAAACAAAATTTCTGGAATTCCTGCGCTATTGTAAATTCTTTTTCTAAATCAGATGCAGTCGCGGGATTAAGGATTGGTTATATCTATGGTTGTGACGAACTGATAAGTTTCTGCTCGGATATCAATGCAAATTCTATTATGAATCCGCCTACTTTTCCTGCATTTCCGATTGTGATTACAAGTTTGTTTCGTTGCCTCTATTTTAATAATTGCTTTGAGGGTGATTTAAAATCAGCGGATAAACTGATTCGTTTGTTTCGTCACCTGTTTTTTTTAACATCTGCCGTTGTTCCTTCAGAGATGTTTGACTATGCAGAATCTGTATTTGATAAAGCTTTGAATTATTATCAGGAATATGCTCATGCGCAATTAAATAATGAGCGTATTATGAAAAGCAACTATCAAAAAACAATAGAAGTTTTTGGACAATATATTCAAAATGTATCAGATATGGAATATGGATTTAATTTTTGTATGTGGTTTAATAAGGATTTTAAATTGAATGAACTTGAATTAATAGAGGAACTCATTCGTAATACAGGCGTGGCAATTCTAACTGAATCTTCCTTTACTCTTTGCAAAGCAAATCCTATGAATTACATGATTCGTTTTTCGACAGCTTGTGATGAACAATTATATTCAAAAGCACTTGACAGGATGAAATCATTTATGGAAAGAGAGGTATTCAGATGAGAAATGTTCAGATTACGGATGAGACACTTATACAATCTGCTGAGCAGTGCGGGACACCATGCCTCTGCTATGAAAAGCAAGAGATAGACTACTGGAGAACACTTCTTTCAGATACCATTCCCGAAAGAGCAAAACTTATTTATTCTGTTAAGGCTTCTTGTAGTCCGATATTATTGAGTGAATATATTAAAAACGGATTGTATTTTGAAACCGCCTCTGACGGAGAACTCTCTTTGCTTTTATCCATGGGAGCAAATCCGTCAAGAATTTTTGTGTCCGGTCAAGGAAAAACTCCGGATTACATCAGAAATGCAGTAAAACACGGAGTATCTCGTTTTCATATAGAATCCATAAATGAACTTGACATAATTGCTCCGTTAATCGATATAAAGCGTGAATACAAGTGTTGTATCCGCATTAATCCGGAGTGTGCGTCTGATAATACAGTTCTCCAAACTGCCGGACAAGCATCTGCTTTTGGAATAGATGAGCAGAATATGAAAGAAATTTTACAATGCGAGAACGGCAGTATAATTAATGGAATTTTTGTGTATTGCGGTTCTCAGTATTTTAGTGCAGAGGCTATTATTGAAAATACCGGCATTGCATTTAGGTTAGCTCAAAAATTTTTTGAAATAACGGGCAGAAAACTTAAAGCAGTAGATTTTGGAGGCGGATTTGGTGTTCCGGAAAGAGATGAAACCGATGAACTTGATATGGAAAAACTCCAAAAAGGGTTAGCTGAGCTGTTTGAAAAGAATCAAAATGCAGAATGTTTTTCTAACGAAACAGAATTTTATTTTGAGAGCGGAAGATACCTTTCGGCAAGAACCGCATGCCTGGTAACACGTGTTATTGATATAAAAGAATCAAAAGGAAAGTCTTTCTTGATTACTGACGGCGGAATCAATCAACTTGGAGTAAAACAAAAAGAATATAGGCTGTATCCTCCGTTTATTCGTCATATTGGAACAAAGAAAAGCGGAAAGTGCAAAGAATACTGCATTACCGGAACTACATGCACACCGATTGATTTGACACATCCCGGAATAATGCTCGATACACCATGCATTGGTGATTTAATTTGTATTCCTGATTGCGGAGGATATTCTCTTAGTTTCTCACCGCAGCATTTCAATGGATTTTACGATATCCCTGAGGTGCTGCATAATATGGATACGCTTTCGATTTATAAAAATAGAGGAACTTTCCGCGCATTTCAAGAAACAGAGGAATATGTACCGGTTGGAACAGGTTCAGAACTTTATCAGGTTTTACGTCATTCATGTCCGGTTGATAGTGATGAGGTTGAGAATATTATTGCCGCCGCAGGAATTATCAAGTTAAATTATCTGGAATGTATCGTATATGATACAAGTCAAGACGGTACAGAGGCAGTTATTCTTCTGAAAATCTTGAAAAAGCATTATCAGATTGTTCCGATTGCGGTATTTTCGGATTTTAAGGAAATATCTTACTATACGCAAGCTTTGTGTTTGCCTAAAAAGCAATTCAGAGATTTTGCATCAAAATCAGATTTAACAAAAAAATTTGTTATGATAATTGATTCCCATCCTGGGGAAATTGATACATTTATTACAGAAGAACTTAAAAATTTGAATTTTACTAATAGTCTTAAAATTGAATCGGAATTGATAACAAGTATGGAGTTGGATTATTACAGATGCTATCTTCACCATATTCCCGAATTGCAGGCTTCTTTTGATTTGCTTTCTGACATAACGTCTAAAGAGTGTTATATTGAATATGTCAGGACTGTATTGGAAAATGATTTTTGGAGATTACCGCAATTGCCGTTAAATTCAAAATATTGGGGATATGACACATTGCCATATAAAATGATTTATTGCCACCTTGAAAATGAAAAGTGGCTCAATATTGGTTCTTGCAACGGAGATACGATTTTCAGATATTTCCTTGCCGGATACAATGCGTCCAGGATATTCGCGGTTGATACAGATAACGATTCATTGAATTTGTGCAAATCAAATCTTGAACAAATTTGTGATACCAAAGTTAGGGATTGTATTTCCTATCATAATGTACGATTTGGTTGTAATTCCGGCGAGATTAGAATTGACGATATGTTTAAGAATGAAAAATTGACGCTTATCAATATGGATATTGAGGGCGCAGAGGAAAATGCAATATGCAGTGCAAAGGAAGTGATATGTGTATATAGACCTGTATTGGCAGTATGCATCTATCATAAACCTGAGGATATATTCAGTTTGATTAAGCTTATACACTCAATCAGTAAGGAATATAGTTTTTATTTAAGAAAGTATCCCAATTATCCGTTCCACAGATATAATTCAAAAGAGGAGCTTGTATTGTATGCTGTTCCGAATGAAAGAAAGGCGGAAAAGTATTATGCAGAGTGAACAGTTAAATTTACTTCAAAGTAGTGTGTCAAAACCACTTGCCGAAAGGATGCGCCCTCAATCATTAGACGAGTTTATCGGTCAGGATGACGTCATAGGCGAAAGTTCTATGATTAAAAAAGAAATTATGAATGATCAGATTCCGTCTATGATTTTATGGGGTCCTCCGGGTTGCGGTAAAACGACATTGATTAATATTATCTCAATGATGACAAATACGGAATTATATAAGCTCAGTGCAATCTCAGCGGGTGTCAAGGAAATAAAAGAGATATTGAAAATAGGCGCTAATAATCAAGATTTAGGGGTAAGAACCATTCTTTTTATTGACGAAATACACCGATTAAACAAATCACAGCAAGATGTGCTGTTGGAAGATGTTGAAAAAGGAAATATAATACTAATAGGCGCCACAACAGAGAACCCTTCTTTTGAAATAAATCGTGCACTGCTGTCTAGAATGAGAGTAGTTGTTTTCAAACCGCTTACTCAGGAAATGATTTGCAAAATTCTTACTAAAGCATTAAATACCGATGAGAAACTTGTTTTAACTAACGTTAAATTCAGCAATGACAGCCTTATGGAAATTGCTGCGGCTTCCGGAGGCGATGCACGTTCGGCTTTGAATATTCTTGAAGCCACGGTGAATCACTATTCGGGAGATGACTTTTCCAACAAAAAGATTACTCCTGAAAATATTCGTAAATTATTTTCTGATAATGTCATGGTGTATGATAAAAAAAGCGATCAGCATTATCAAGCTATTTCAGCTTTGCATAAGTCAATGCGGAACAGCGATCCTGATGCCGCCGTTTATTGGCTTGCCCGAATGCTTGAAGCAGGCGAGGATCCGCTTTATATTGCAAGAAGACTTATTCGCTTTGCTTCTGAGGACATAGGATTGGCTTGTAACAACGCTATTCAAATTGCTGTTGCAGTTTTCCAGGCTGTTCATTTTATAGGTATGCCTGAGTGTGCGGTAAATCTGACGCAAGCAGTTATTTATTTTTCGTTATTGCCAAAATCTAATTCTTTGTATAATGCCTATGAAAAAGCAAAAGAAGTTGCGAAAAATACCAGTGATATCCCGGTTCCTCTTCATCTTAGAAATGCTTCTACCGAGCTTATGGCTGAATTGAAATATGGAGAAGGTTACAAATATGCACATGATTATGATAACGGAATTACGGACATGATTTGTCTTCCGGAACAACTGGTTGACAGTATATTCTATAATCCAATTTCGGCAGGTGATGAAAAGTCATTTAAAGAAAAGTTGGAATCAATAAAAAATTATAAAAAAGGGATTATTTGATTTTATATCCTATGTCTTTAAATGAAATTTGATATTGCTGAATTTTAAATAATAAATAATTCACATGTCAAACTTTAGATATTAAAAAGCAACAATGCTTCTTTGCCACCGTCTCAAACATTCAGAAAACCCGTTTCAAATATCCGTCTGTCAAGCACGCCGCGCATATATCCCAGAAAATCATCATAGCCAAGCGTCCAACGGTAGACTTCGGGTAGAATTTCAGATAATCCATACTTTGAAATCAAGCTGCGGCGAATGTTCACGGAGTAGAGTTGAATTTTATGCGGATTGCCGCCGCCATGCGCAATTTCATCAGCGATACGATCATCTGTTACTGCAATTACGGTGTCGTTTTCGATAGGTTCAAATTCTTTGTCAAGGCTGCTGAAACTCATATCTTTTTCAAGATCAGTAAAATGCTTGATCTGCCTTAAAGTCACGCCGCCCTCAACAGTTATTTCGTCCTCAAGGGATTTTGTGCTAAGTTCCGGTTTTATCTCCATCCCGTTTTTTAAATACCTTTCAAGTACTAAAGCAGAACATTTCAGACCTTTGTTTTTAGTCAGCATTTTATCATCAATGAATGAAAAACTCCACATTTCCGCAGTGCCGTACTCTCCGTGACGGTTTACTCTGCCTGCCGCCTGCAAAAGCGAAAGCAATGAAGAGTTTTCGCGAAAACCCGTTCTGAATGAAAAATCTACGCCTGCCTCAACGCATGAAGTCGCCACCAGCGTCCAGTTTGTGTCATTTTTATCTTTCAAACGGTTCATAATACGCTGTACAACTGCGTCTCTGTCGTGCGGATTAAGTGCCGTTGATAAATGTTCAACGCATTGTCTGCCGTATTGATTGCAAATATCCTCCGCTATCACCGCCGCCGACTGTACTGTATTAACAATTAAAATGCGCGGTCCTGCGCTTTCCTGCACGGTTTTTATAAGTTCATTGCGAGAAAGCGCATTTTGCATAGCGCAAAACGTCACTCTCCCCGCCTCGTAATCGGCAAGCTTTTTGTGCAATTCACTGTCAGTTAATTCAGCTATCTCAGGGTACGGCAATTTAAGAGAATGTAAGCTTTTGAGTTCCCAAAACCGCACAAGCGACCCCGACGCCAACACCCACCGACAACCCCAGTCTTCGGCGAAAATATTCATCCACTGCCATGCCAACGGCAGCAGTTTCAGCGGGAGTGTACAGTGCGCTTCGTCAAGTAAAATCACGCTTCCGGGCAGTTCGTGAAGCCGCCTGAGGGCAGACGGTTTTGAAGATGAAAGCGTTCCGAAAAATGCCACCGCCGTTGTAACGATAATAGGCGCGCGCCAGAGAGAAGTCAGACGGCGGCTGTCCTCACTTTGAAAATCCGCGCGAAAATGCAGCTCTGCAACAACATCTTCGGGATTTTCTCCCGGCAGTACCAACGCTTTTCTGTATACGTTTACCGATTGTTGTATGATGTTTGTAAACGGCAGGATCACGAATATTCTCCGCGAATTATTCTCTATCGCCTGCCTTAAAAGATTAGCCATAACTGCGGTAGTTTTCCCCGAACCTACGGGGCTGTCGCAGACAGAAAATGGTGTGTCTGCACTTGCGTTGCGGCACACATTGTACATTTCCGTGCGAAGTTTGCTGCGGTCATCATTGCCGCCGAGGGAATTTACATACCTGTCGAGCGCGTCAAGACGTTCTTTCGCTCGGAGCTGCGGTATATTGTGTTCATCAACAACATCGCCATACACTCCTGCTGTATCGGAATGGTCTGCGTCTGCGAGGCAGGATAATGCCATTCTCAAAAACATCGGATTTCCGTCAACGCGAAGTTCAGGTTTTGTAATTTCGTTCGGGCAAAGAGTTTTGTGCGTTAAAAGAAGTTCCGAAAGCGAATTGTCGACAACTTTGCGTACATCGGCTTTATTGTCGCGGAGCATCAAAACACCGCGAGAGCGTTCATCCGAAATATCTGGAAGTCCTCTGTGGTGGGAATAAACTGCTAGCGCGGAGTATGCCGCGCCTTCTGAAAGCAATTCGGCACACCCCGCGTCAACATGATTTATAGGAAGATGTGCGTGGTCCTTGTCGGACGCACAAAGCACTGATTGATTTTCTTCGAGAAGTTTTCCAAGATCATGAAGCGCGGCGGCATTTCTCACGATACGTTCAAGTTCACCGCTAAACTTTTTCGAGTATTTCTCAGCATTAGCAGCATAACGAGCGGCATTATTGGTGACGGCAGTCACATGCGCCTGATATGACTGCGCTGCAAAACCGCCTTTTGCGCTGTGAGCAAGATATATTTCTCTCATTTTGCTATAAGGTCAACGCAGCTTTCAACACGGCTCAGCAAATTTTCCGGAAGAGCGGTAACGTCCTCGTAATCGCTCCATGACGTGGACGGTTCATTTGTATTGTCGAGTTTTTTCGGGGTAAGCGCCTCTATAAGCAAATGTTCGGGACAACTGCCAAGCAGATTTTTGTGTTCTATATACCATGCATGACGAATGCGCACGTCGGGACGAATAGCGGAACGGTTCATATCGTAAGCATACGGAATAAGCAGCTTCAACAGTTCAATATCGTCCGCAGTACAGCCTGTTTTTGGGGCATAGTTTGGGTTTACAAAGAAGTTCATTGTATATACTCCATGCTCTGCTACTCTGAAAGCAAGCGGAGCCATTCCCGCATTTTTGCCCTCCTGAACACCCGCTTTGTTGGTATTCGTTTCACGGAGAATGTTTATCGGAGCGAGCGAAACGCCAACTCCAAACTGCACAACGCCGCTCTTTATAAAGCCTTTATCGTTGCCGCCCTCAAGAAATGTATTTCCGAAAACACGAGCGTCCCAATATTTGCTGACAAATTCGCTTTCCATAAACTTAGAGGGATCTTTGCCCATTTCTTTTTTAATCGTTTCACGGTCGCGCCCGCGCTGTTCAAGAATGTTGTAGCGGCTTTCGTTGTCTAAGAATTTTTGAGGGAGAGACTTGAAAAACGGCGAGTTGTGATCCTCCAAAAGGTCACGCAGTTTGCGCTTAAATGACACGGGAGAAATCTCCCCGCACCCGCTGTTGTCGCGCTGGCGCGGATCACTTTCGCGGTCGGGATCGCCGTTCGGATTTGAGTTTACTGCTTCAATTACAAGCATTCCTGTTGCTCTTTTTATTTCATTGTTCATTGATAAAATCCTCCGTTCCATTATTGTTTTCCGTGTTTTCGTCTAACGTCAAATCGCCGTTTTCCTTTTTCGGGAATTTTGCGAGATATCCTATAAAAAGCTGTGCTTTTTCAGCGTCGCCAAATCGTATGTCGGACTGCCATGCCTTATGTAAATCCGTTGCGATATTTTCATAAAGCGATAAAAGCCACCCCGCCCGCCAACTTTCTTTACCCTTGGCGTTTTCATTCTTTGTGCGATAAGACTTTGCCCAGGTGATATATGGGTTCATTCTTGTACCAAGCATATTAAGCGTGCGAACGGGATACTCCGCCGCGGAACGGTACATACCGCTTCCCGCAAGTTGTGTCGGCAAATCGCCGCCGCGCACAACGCGGCAATACAACACGTGAAGTTCGTCTGACACCTTTAAAAGCTGCCCTAAAAGATAAGGTAGGTTATCCATGTAATTCTCCTTTCGTATGCCCTCGCGGTACAGCAAAATTCCCATAAGTGAGAGCATCTCCTGTATGTATTTGACAAATTTCTCGTCCTTTAGTTCTCCGACCGCCGCCTTACTGCCGGCAACTCCGCCGAGTTTTGTTGCTTGCTCTGCTATATGGTGCAGATCAGCAGCGGCTGATACCGAGGGTTCTAACATAAGTTGTATTCCATGGTATTTCGGTATCAGTTTTATCTTCTTTTCTTTGCCATCTTTGTCCTTTCGCTTTATGAGTTCGCCGTTTTCTTTCCAAAAACGGTTCAGCACATCGGCGGCAGTTGTCGGGAAAATTACGGGAGGCTGTTCAAAATTAAATTCGGGGAGATTTTCTCCGCCTGCCGTCCATTGCTCGCTCATCACTTCAAGTTCCCTAGCGTCGGTTGAGCGAGAATACATAACCTTTGTGCGCCCGTCGTCGATTTTCTTCAAAATAAAAATCTGAAGTCCGTCGGCATTTGAGTCTGAGCCGATTTCCTTTCCATGTCTCAGTTCGTCTATAAGACCTTTTGCGCAGGCTGAAAAAACGCTGTCGCCGCTGCACGAAAATGTATTTACAAACGAAAACGGCGTTTTTGGAAGGTGCGACGGATGAGCGAAAAGTATTTCGGATTTATCGGTAACGATCCACGTTTTTCCCTCTTGTTCCTTACTGCCAAGCCATTCTAAAGCTGCCTGAAGATTTTTTCGGTTTTCCGAAGAAATCGGATAACTTGCACTTTCAATCCGCCTGTATCTGCGTTGACACTCATGGTTTCCGGACATCGTGCGAAGCAAAACGGTAATACCCTTCAGCTTTACCTGAGGCATGGGATCATTTATCGGTGAATACGGCGAACCGAAAGCATCCAACTCGCTGAAGTCAGCGTCGCCCTCTGATGCGAGAAGAGCCGCGTTCAGTTCTGTTACAAATGTATCGCTTACTGCGGGTATTCCCATATCTACAAGGCGCGGTGTTTCAAGCGCAACCAGTATGTTGTCGCGGTCTTCTTTCTTTTTGTTCTCGTTTTCTTTATAAAGAAAGAGAATACCAAGTGCGAGTGAAATATTCCTGCGCTCTGCAAGCATTGTGAATGCTTTGTTTTCAAGTTCTTGATGAAGAACTTGCGGGTCAATAAACCGTCGGCTTTCCTCTGTCAGAATTTTCAGCGGCTCAAAGTCAGGAACAAGTTTTTCAAGTTCGTTAGGCATTCTTTCCATGTGACCTTTATACAAATCACGGAAACTTTTTTTAACCCAGTTGTTATTTTGACACCAACTGCGAATTTCTTCAAGTTTATCATCATTCAACATCTCCGCAGTTAGTTTGGAGATTGCATTCTTTATTGAATTATCAGTCACAAGATATAGTGGGGTAAGGTTCATTATCGGGAAAGAGCCATGATTTGAGCCGTATTTGCGTAAAAGATTGCCAAGTTCTTGGTCAACAGACGATATCTCCAAAACCTTGCCGTCTTGTATAGTAATACGGTAGCACGGTTTTTTGGCTGATATATTCGGAAGTACAATGTATTTTCTGCTCCAGATTTTCGCCTTGACGCCCGCGCTGTTCATTGCCACAGACAAATTATACAGTTCATTTATCACGGGCAGTCCCTCCTCGGAAACTCCAGAACACCGTTATGGATGACAAGATCGGTATCATAAACCGCGCGGTATTGCGAATTGTAGCCGTCGTTAAATACGCTTCTGAGCATTGACGGAATATGAATATCGGGAAGGTCGGTACACACTTGTGTACTATCGCGAAAGGGACCAAAGTATGACACGGTAAATTCACTCCAGCCGAGCGAAAGAGTTGCATAAGACTGTCCGCGCGCCAAACGACGGTTGAAAATCTCCTGATAAGCGTGACCTGGGGAAGTTGTTGCATTATCCCATTTTATGGCAGATTGCGGCAGATTATCCTTGTTCGGATTTGGAATTACGTCAGCGTAAAGCCGATAGCAAACGTCAAGCAAAACGGTTGCAAACATCTGGCGGTTGTTGCCTTCTTTTATGTCCTTAGAACCGCGCAAAGGACCGTCGTAATTCGTAGCATATGAATGATATACAGGCACACTGCACAATTCTACTTTGCGCGGAATTACAAGCACATCAGGTCCCCAGAGAACGCTCTCAAATAGCGCGCGGACAGCGGAATACGTTGGCGCAGGGTAACTGCACGGAGAATCCCCGCTGTCAGGTCTTGTCCAGATTGCTGTATTTCCGCCGACTTCCATTGCAACCGGATAGCTTTTCCTTGTCACAAGCAAACTCTCCTTTCTATTTTGAAATTTAAAATTCTTAACAATGTTAATTATAACAGGAAAAAATTATGCTGTCAATAGGCAAAAAAATTTTTTCTGCGCTTGTTGGTGCATATTTGCACCAACAGCCCAATATTTTTTTAGTTTACAGTGTTTAGAGTATAGTAAGACATTATTCGGCGCAGGGGGATTACTTATATGTACAATATACTTTGTAAACTATTGACGAGCTTTCGTTATTCAAAAAACAAAGTCCCGGTATGAGAAATGTCTTGATGTTCGTTTTATGGTGCGTTCAGCTTTCCGATAAACCTGTAAAATATCTCGATTTGCTGATATGTTCTGCCGTCATCGGATTTTTCCTTGTGGTGAACCACGATTTTGTCAATCAGTTCGTTGAGGATTGCCGCGTCAAGCTTTTCAACGTTTGTATACTTGCGTATCACATTGATGAATTTAACCGCGCTGTCGGAATTGCTTTTCAGCTTATCAAGCCGCACTGAAAGTTCCGAGAGCGACTGCCTGATTTCTGCCTGTTCGGTTTCGTATTCGCTTGCCATACGCTCATAACGGCTGTCGGGTATCTTGCCAAGCGCATTGTCCTCATACAGCTTGCAAAGTATCTTGTCAAGTTCCGCACATCGCGCGAGCTTGTGTTCATATTCTTCGTTAAGCTGTTTAAGCGTTTTGTCGGTCATTGACTGATATTTTCCGCCGAGAAACGAGCTGAATTTCTTGCTGTCTGCGCGGTATCTGAACAGATTTTTTCGAATATCTTCAAGCACTATATTGTAGACAGTATCGAATGTGATGTAGTGCGACGCGCAGTATTCCTTTCCGTGGGTTTTGTACATCCAGCATGAATACGAGCCGTGATATGTCCCGTCCCTGCGCTGTTTTTGAGAGTACGTCAGACAATGTCCGCAATCCGCGCAGTAGAGCAGTCCTGCAAACATTTGTATTTCGCCTGTTTTTGCGGGGCGGTGTTTCGCGCTTAATATCCTGTGAACCGTGTCCCAAAGTTCCTTTGTGAT